>JBOHDW010000323.1:0-3943 GCA_050700795.1 Nocardioidaceae bacterium
CCCCTGGGGCGGGGGGGCGGGCGAGTCAGCGGCCCAGCGCCGAGGCGGTGTTCAGGTGACCGCGCAGGTACCTCTCGGCCTCGGGGGCGGGCAGCGACCCGGCGAAGAGGTACCCCTGGCCGATCTCGCAGCCGTAGCGCAGCAGCCGGCGCCGGTGCGCCTCGTCCTCGATGCTCTTGCCGTAGACCTTGATCCCGCGAGCACGGGCCAGGGCGAAGGCGTCGTTGGGCGACTCCATCTCGGAGCGGTCGACCTTGAGGATGCTGACCTGGAGCAGCGACAGCTGCGCAGCGAGTACGCCGCCGGCGTCGACGTCCTCCACCGCGACGCGCACCCCCAGCTCGTGCAGTGCGGTGAAGACCCCGCGAGCCATGCCGAGGTGACGTTCGACCACGCCGGCGGGCACCTCGAGGACCAACTGTCGTGCGGGCAGGTGCGCCAGGCGCAGACAGTCCTTGACCCGGTCGACGAAGTCTGGGGCGATCAGCTCGGGACCGCTGATGTTGACGTGGATGGAGAGCGGGGTGGCGTTCCCCACCGACCAGCGCTGGACCTGGGACGTCGCCGTGGAGAGGACTACGTGACCGAGCTTGATGATCAGCCCGAGCTCCTCGGCGAGTGGCACGAACTGGGCGGCCGGAACCGGACCGTGTTCGGCGTGGGTCCAGCGGACCAGCGCCTCGAACCCCACCACCATGCCGCTGCGCAGATCGAGGATGGGCTGGTAGTTGACCTCCAGCCCCTCCTCCACCATCGCCGCACCAAGGTCGCGCCGGATCGCCTGGCGGCGTTCGTCGGCGGCCACGTGCTCACGGGTGCAGACCTCGATCTGACCGTCGCCGGCCTCGCGAGCGGCGGTCAGCGCCAACAGGGCGGCGCGCAGCAGTGCCTCTCCCCCGGCCGACGCAGGGATCACCGCGTCCGAGGCGACCCCGCAGTTCCTGGCCGCGGGTACGGCGCCGCGCAGCCGGTACGCGAGGTCCAGGCCGGTCGATGCATCGTCCAGCTCGGTCACGAGTACGCCGTACTGCAGATCGCCGACCCGCCCGACCAACCCCTCGTCACCGACCTCGTGGACGCACCGCTCGGCCACCTCGGCGGCGAACCTGTCGTCGACGACGCCGGCCGGCCGCTCCACCCCGACCACGATCATCCCCGGTCGCAGTCCACGGCCCAGGGCATCGGTTGCCAGAGCGACGAACTCCGCCCGGGTCATCAGCCCGGTCTGGGGGTCCGTCTGGAAGGCGCCGGAGGGCGACAGGGCACGACGCCGGGTCGCCGACTGAAACCACCGCATGTGCTGCCCTCATGCCTCTCGCTGGCGAACCGTTCTCCTGGTGCAGGTATCGGCGTTCGTGGTGCCGATCTGTCGACCGCCAGGTTGATTTGTCCGTTTTCGGGTACTCCTCGTCCTCTCGGTCACCGCAGTGGCCCGATCGGGCCATTCTACGTCCGGTCCGGACGGACCGTGGCCGAGTTGCTCAGGTGGTCTTGGTCGACCGAGACCAGGAGGCCGGCCGATGGCCCAGCGCCAGCCGGACCTGGTGGGCACCGTCTCGCCAGCCCCGCCGGAACGCCTCCAGCGGGACGGCCGTGTCGATGGCGACGGTCAGCTGGAGCACGCACCCGCCGACCAGAAGCCCGGCGACGAGGTCGGCGAACCAGTGCCAGTTGAGGGTCAGCGAGGTGATCACCATGACCACCGAGAGCACCCCCACCAGGGCCCACAGCACCGCCTGGACCCGGCGGGACACACCGATGTAGCGGCCGAGGAGGTAGGCGACCAGCCCGTAGACCAGCACGATGTTCGAGGTGTGCCCCGACGGGTAGGCCATCCCCCCGATGAAGAAGTGCGGGTTGTCGGCCTCCGGCTGGCCGCGGCCGAGGCCGACCTTCAGGATCAACACGATCAGGTTGAGCATGAAGACCGAGACCGCGACGACCCAGCCCGGCCGCAACGACCGGACGCGCCGCCAGGAGACGATCGTGGTCACCGCGAGGATGGGCAGGCAGACGGCCCGCTGGCCGATCCGGTCGAGCACGTGCAGCACGGGCACCCACCCCGGCGGCGGCGCGGCCAGGTTGAAGTAGGTGTCGATCGAGAGCAGGGGGCCCATCGCGAGCAGCGTGAAACCGACGAACACCAACGCCAGGAAGCCCGCCAGTGCATAGCCCGCCGAGACCTCGTCGTTCCACCCCTCGTCGAGCTCGGCGGGACGGCGACGTCGGGTCAGCACGCAGGCCTCCTCACCCCGGGCCGCGAACGGTTCCGCGACCGGGACCAATATTAGGCTGGCTCACATGACCACCTCTTCGCGCCCGGGCCCCTCGGTGCGCACCCGGGTCCTCGAGGTCACCGCCGACGGCGTACGCCGCCACGAGGACCGCCTTGCCACCGAGGAGCCGATGGAGATCCGGCTGGCCTGGCCGGGGCATCTCGACGAGCGGGTCGCGGTCACGATGCGCACCCCGGGTCAGGACTTCGAGCTGGCGGTGGGGTTCCTGCACGGCGAGGGGCTCCTCGACACGGCCGACCCCGGCGGGGCGGTGAGCCGGGTCGCCTACTGCACCGACGCCGACCTCACCCCGGAGGAGCGCTACAACGTCGTGACGGTCGCACTCCGGACCGCGCCGGATCACCCCCCGGTGGCGCGGTACGCCGGCCCGGGCGGCGCCACCTCCGCCTGCGGGGTCTGTGGCACGGAGAGCATCCAGGAGGTGCTCGCCCGCACCCGGGTCGACTCCTCCGGCTCCTGGCCGGACCTCCGGGTCGACCCGGAGGTGCTGCGGGCGCTGCCGGAGGCGCTGCGCGCGGGGCAGCGGGTCTTCGACGCCACGGGAGGGCTGCACGCGGCCGGCCTGTTCGACCTCGACGGGAACGCGCTTGTGGTGCGGGAGGACGTCGGGCGGCACAACTGCGTGGACAAGGTGGTCGGTGCCCGGCTGCTGGCCGGCGAGTCGCCCGCGGTTCCCGTGCTGTGCGTGAGCGGCCGGATCGGCTTCGAGATCGTGCAGAAGGCGGTCGCGGCCCGGATCGGCGTGCTGGCCTCCGTCGGCGCCCCGTCGAGCCTGGCCGTCGACCTCGCCGGCACGGCCGGGCTCACCACGGTCGGGTTCGTGCGCGAGGGGCGCTTCGTCGTCTATTCCGGGAGCACCCGCATCGGCGTGTGAGGGAGGCAGTGTCGGCCCTGGCTTCTAACGTCTAGGGCGTGCGCATCCTTCACACCTCCGACTGGCACCTTGGCAGGTCCTTCCACGGTGTCGGGTTGCTGGATGCGCAGGCGGCGTACGCCGACCACCTGCTCGACGTCGTCCGCGAGGAGTCGGTGGAGCTGGTGCTGGTCTCCGGAGACGTCTACGACCGTGCGCTGCCGCCGGTCTCGGCCGTGGAGCTGGCCGACGAGACGTTCGCCCGGCTGGCGTCCTCTCGGGCGAGCACGGTGGTGACCAGCGGCAACCACGACTCGCCGACCCGGCTGGGGTTCAACGCGCGCCTCGCCGATGCCGCCGGCGTCCACCTGCGCACCCGCTGGCAGGACGTTGCCACCCCGGTGCTGTTCACCGACGAGCACGGGCCGGTCGCCGTCTACGCGCTGCCTTACCTCGAGCCGGACGCGGTGCTCACCGCCTGGGAGCTCGAAGCCAGGAGCCACGAGGCCGCCCTCGGTGCCGCGATGGCACGCGTGCGGGCCGACCTGGCCACTCGACCCGGCACCCGCTCGGTGGTGATGGCGCACGCGTTCGTCGCCGGCCGGCCGGACGCGGGGCCGGCGATGGCCACCGACAGCGAGCGGGACATCTCGGTGGGCGGCGTCCAGATCGCCCCCACGCGGCTCTTCACCGACCTGGACTACGTGGCGCTGGGGCACCTGCACACGGCGCGGCAGCTGACCGATTCGGTGCGCTACAGCGGCTCCCCGATCGCGTACTCCTTCTCCGAGGC
>JBOHDW010000324.1:0-4214 GCA_050700795.1 Nocardioidaceae bacterium
CGTCATAGGTGGCCATCGGGACGCTCGTGATCGCCTGGACCACCGCGGGCGCGGCCAGCCCGCTCTTCCCGCCGGCCACCTTGTGGCTGCCGTTGGCGAGCTTGACGCCGACCAGCACGGCGATCACCACCACGACCGCAACGACCGCGGCGGTGGCCAACGTGGTGCGGCGCTTGCGAGCGGCCTCCTCGGCGCGTAGCGCCGCCACCTTCGCTTGCGCATTGCTCGCCCGGCGCTCCTTGGCCGTTCCTGCCACGCGTCACTCCTCGGTTGCGGTCGACTGCCCCTCGCCGCGCAGCATATCCGCGCATTCCAAGTGATCCGGTCAGCCACGGGCAGCCTCACCCTGGTGCGCTCCGCCCTCGGCAGGGGGCTTAGCGTGGACTCGCCCCCTGACGGAGGATGAACCGTGACCGACCCGCACTCGATGCTGCCGCCGTTCTCCTGGCAGTCGTTCTGGCAGCACTCGCACTTCCCGCTCGGGTGGAACCTGGTCGCGATCGTGTTGCTCGTCGGGTACGTCGCGGGGCTGGCGGTCGCCCGACGTCGCACCGGCTCGTCTCCGGTCTCCGGGGTAAGGGTCGGGTGCTGGGTGCTCGGCGTGGTGTCGCTGGTTCTGACCATCGACTCGGCGATCGACATCTACGGCGACGGCCTGTTCTACGTCCACATGATCGAGCACCTGATGTTGATCATGGTGGTCCCGGCCTTCTTCGTCCTCGGTCATCCGCTCACCGTGCTGCGAGCCGCCCTCTCACCCTCTGGCCGCGAACGGTTCGACCGAGTCGTCAGGTCGATGCCGATCGCCGTACTGACCAACCCACTGGTGGGAGTGGCCGTCTACTCACTGGTGATCGTCGAGACCCACCTGACGCCCTTCATGGACGGGATGATGCGGCACCCGTGGCTGGGGGCCGTCGAGCAGGTGCTCTATCTGGCCGCCGGCTACCTGATCTTGTTGACGCTCATCGGATACGAGCCGATCCGCTGGCGGCTGACTCCGCTCTTCCGGATCGCGATCTGCGTCATCGCGATGACGGCGGACACAGTGGTCGGCATCGTGTTGATGCAGTCCGACACCGACCTGTTCCCGATGTTGGCGGCGCACCGGCCGATGGGTGCACCGTCGCCGGTGCACGACCAGCACATCGGCGGGGGCATCATGTGGGCCGGCGGCGACGGGCTGATGACCCTCTTCGCGATCGCGATGGTGATCGTGCTGATCGCCGACCCAGCGCGCGACCAGGTCGCAGGGGCCTGGCTCGAAGGCGTCCGCCGTCAGACCTTGGCCGACCACGTGGGTGAGCAGTCCCTCGTCGCGTCCCTTGACGTGGACTCCGATGATGAGGCGCTCGCGGCGTACAACCGGATGCTCGGCCGCCTCGGCAACTCGCCGGACTGACGCTCAGTGCTCGGTGACCCATCGCTCGAACTGCTCGACCGCGGCGGAGCCCCCGTCGACTTCGACCCGGGCCGCGGCGCGGCGCCCGCTGACGTAGAGCATCAGCTCGATCGGATCGCCGGTGAGCGAGACGCCCACCATCCCGCGTCGCACGAGCCGACTCGGGCCGTTGGGTACGGCCAGAGTGACCGACACGGGGGCCCGGCGGTAGGTCAGCCTGGTGAGGGTCGGCAGCCGCTTCCAGATCGCCTGCTGCTCCTCGGGGGGCAGCGCCCGCGGCTCCTGAGGTGAGTCGCCACCGCGGCGTACGTCCTCATGGTGGATGACGTACTCGGTGAAGTTGAGACTCTCACCGGCCCAGCTCATCGGCGACCAAGCGGGCGGGCCGCGGAGGAACCGCACCACGAGTGCTTCATAGCCCTCGGGGGAGCGCGCGGCGTCAACGAGCCCGGCCAGCCTCTTCTCTTGACCCGGTTCGGGATGCCCGAGAAGGTCCGCGACCCGGCCGACCGTCTCCTGCTCCCGCTGGACGAGGTGGGCAAGCACGTGGCGGGCCGTCCAGCCCTCGCAGAGGGTGGAGGACTCCGGGTCGGTCGTTCGGAACGTCGCCGCGAGGGCCCGCCGTTCGACCTCCGCCCACCTCATGTCAGCACGGGTGCGTAGGCGAGCAGGACGCAGCCGGGCTCCGGCCCCCACGTCGAGGACAGCGCGATCGCGCGCATCGGCCGCCCGACGGACCGGGTGTCCGCCAGCCTCCGCTGGGTCGTGCTGGTCACGTCCGCTCCCCTCGTGACGGGTTCCCTCTGGTCGAACCGCACCGACCCGCCGTCCATTCCAGCGCCGGCGACCCGCCGGTCAAGGGCCTATTTGTCGGAGGCCGGTCGCTCGGTGGCCCCGGGCGGCGCACCCAGTCTGTCCAGCCGCGCCCGCAGCAGCGCGGCGCGGTGCGCGTTCCCGTGCAGAGTCAGGTAGCGGGTGCCGAAGATGGCCAGCAGCGCGTCATCCAGGCGGCGGACCGCTCCGGGTGGGTACCGGTAGCCCATCCGGGCGTTGAGCGCGGCGCTGTCGACCGAGGCAAGCAGTGCCCCGAGCTCGTCCAAAGACGTGATGCCGAGCTCCAGCAGCAGGCCGGCTATCCAGGTGTAGTGATCGGTGCGGGACCAGCCCGCCTCGGCGTACTGACCGGCGAGGAACTTGGCCAGATCCTGGGCACCGATCCTGGGGTCGCCCGCATCGCCCTCCTGGGGGAGCTCGGCGGGGGTCACCGCTTCCTGCAGCCGATCGCGGATCAGCGAGAACTCGCGATCGGCGAGCTCGAGCAGGCCGGCGGCGAGGGTGAACCTGCGGTCGAGGTCGGGCGCGTGCTCTTCGGGGATCGTGCCCTTGTACCGGATTGCGTGCTCGAACTCCGCCCACGCGTGTTGCAGGACCGTACGGATCTGGACCTGGGCGCGCCGCCCTCGGAGCGTCTCGAACGGCGATGCCGCTCGTCCCTCGTCCACCGTGACGAGCAGGTGCCGGCTCGCGTAGCCGAAGCGGCCCTCGCGGGCCGTCTCCTGACCCATGTCCCGGTCATCGAGCACCCTGAGCTGGTCGCCCAACAGCTCCGCGACCGTCGTCACATCGCTGTGCAGATAGGTGATCACGCGTACGCCCACCTGGTCGGTGATCTCCTCGAGCGGGTCGGAGTAGACGGGGTCGCCGTCGATGCGGCGACCGGCCTTGACCGCGAAGGAGGCCACGGTCTTGGCCCGCCCGGTGACGCTGAGGTAGTTGATCCCTGCATCGTCGAGAAGGGTGGTGATCAGCGCCTCGAACCGCTCGGTCGCGTCCCGGATCTCGGGTTGCCTGGCCGCGTAGGCCTGCACGGCTCGGCGAACCGGGTCCCCGTCGACCGCCGCCGCCTCGGTGGCCTTCGCTGCCCTCGGGGAGGGCCGATGCCCCTCAGGGAGGGAGGGCGTGACGATGTAGCCGCTCGCCAGGTCGCCGTACGTCGTGGTCAGCTCGGGACGGCGCTCGGCGTACCGGGCGATGTAGGCGCACACGACCGCGTCGATCGGGTCCTCGGCCCGCCGCAGCTCGCTCTTGCGCTGCGCCGCCCCGACCTGGGCCACCAGCCGTCGCCAGTCGTCGTTCTGCACGAGGTACAGGGGGAGCTCGGCGTCCCTCAGCCCCTCGAGCAGCGACACGAGGCGCAACAGCTCGGACTTCAGCAGGGCCAGCGGTCGGCCCGAGCGGTTCTTGTACTTCAGGGTCCGGCCGAGTCGGAACAGGGCCACGGTCGCCGGGTGTGGGTAGACCTCGATCGCGCGCTTGTGCGAGGTCGAGACCGGGTCGAGGTCGAGACCGAGGGCCGCGGCGAGCCGGGCTCCTCGTGGGCCGTTCGCGAACTCGCGCTTGCCGGTGTTGGACGGGTGGGCGCCGGCGTCGAAGCGGGCGTAGTCGCGGTTGAGCGCCGCCTCACACGGCCGGTTGCCGGTCGGGTTGTGCACGACCAGAGGGGCGTCGATCCCCACCAGGCAGTCGGTGGCGGCGTACGGCGTCAGCGCGGCAACGATGGCCGCGTCGTCGTCGCGGGCGCAGACCTCGAGGAGGTGGCCGTCGTCATCGAGCACGGCGAGCCCGGTGGGTTGGTTCTCACCCCAGGCGAGGTCTATGCCGACGAAGTACACGTGGGCCCCGTGGGACTCGAACCCACAACCCGCGGATTAAAAGTCCGCTGCTCTGCCGATTGAGCTAGAGGCCCCAGGGGCCCCAGTATGCCGGGTGGCGGCCGGACGCGAGGACGGCCTCAACGGGTCTACTCACAGGA
>JBOHDW010000325.1:0-6419 GCA_050700795.1 Nocardioidaceae bacterium
CAACCATCCCGACCTGGCCGGCATCCACTTCACCGGCTCGACCGCGACGTTCCGGCACCTGTGGTCGACGGTCGGCGCGAACATCGACCGGTACAGGGCCTATCCCCGGATCGTCGGCGAGACCGGCGGCAAGGACTTCGTGGTCGCGCACCCCTCGGCCGACGAGGACGTGCTGCGGGTCGCGCTCATCCGCGGTGCGTTCGAGTACCAGGGGCAGAAGTGCTCGGCGGCCTCGCGGGCCTACATTCCCAAGTCCGTCTGGCGCAGGATGCGCAAGCGGTTCCTTGCCGAGGTCGAGACGCTGACCATGGGCGACGTCACCGACTTCGCCAACTTCATGGGTGCCGTGATCGACGACCGAGCGTTCGCCAAGCACCAGAAGGCGATCGCGCGGGCGCGCCGCTCGCCGAAGCTCGAGCTGCTGGCCGGCGGCCAGGTCGACGACTCTGTCGGGTACTTCGTCCGGCCCACCGTCATCGAGTCGTCCGACCCCGCCGACGCGATGTTCAACACCGAGTACTTCGGCCCGATCCTGGTTCTGCACGTGTACGACGACAAGGAGTTCGAGCCCGTCGTCAAGCAGCTGGAGTCCTTCGCGCCGTACGCGCTCACCGGGTCGATCATCGCCCAGGACCGCCGGGCGATCGCCTGGGCCCGCCAGGCGCTGCGGTTCGCGGCGGGGAACTTCTACATCAACGACAAGCCCACCGGGGCGGTCGTCGGCCAGCAGCCGTTCGGCGGATCACGCGCCTCGGGCACCAACGACAAGGCCGGTTCGGCCCAGAACCTGATGCGCTGGACCTCACCGCGCTCGATCAAGGAGACGTTCGACCCGCCGACGGAGTACCGCTACCCCCACATGGAACTCGGCTGAGCCTGGTCACGCGGCCCCGTCAGGCGCGGATGCCCGCGAGCACGATCTCGGCGACCCGCTTGCTCTGCTCGTCGTCGAGCGCGCCCATCATCGAGCAGCCGCCGATGAGGCGGAGCAGGTCCGACGCCTCGACGTTGGGGCGCACCACGCCGGCCCCCTTGCCGTTGTCGAGGATCTGCGTCGCGGTGCCGTTGATGACCGAGCGTGAGTAGGTGAGCAGGTCGGAGTCGCGGCCCACCGCGTCGACCAGCTCGGAGAAGAGCGCCCGCTTCGTGGAGGCGTAGTCCAAGAAGCCGTCGACCCAGCCCTCGACGGCATCCCAGGCCGTACGGGTCTCGAGGAGCGTGTCGGTGGCCGCCCGGAGCCGGTCGACATCCTCGCGGTAGACCGCCTCGAGCAGCGCGAGCCGGGTCGGGAACCGGCGGTAGAGGGTGCCGATCCCGACGCCGGCCCGACGGGCGATCTCCTCGAGAGATGCGTCCGCGCCGTGCTCGTGGAGCGTCTCGCGCGCCGCCGCGACGATCCGGTCGTAGTTGCGGCGCGCGTCGGCCCGCAGCGGGCGCTGCGGCCCGCCGTCGTACACCGGCTCTGCGGTCACGGTTCCCACGCTACTTCGAACTCGATCGAAAAATCCCTTGATAAGTGGAGGCACCCTCCGTATTGTCGATCCGGAGGCACCTTCCGCTTCCTTTCCATCGTACTACACCAAGGAGAGACCCTGTGTCCGTCCAGACCCAGGCACACCCCGCGACTCCGGTGGCCGCACCAGCCACCGGCCGGATCCCCGCTTCGTCCTCGTTCATCCTCGGCGTCGTGCTCATCGCCCAGCTGATGGTGGTGCTCGACGCGAGCATCGTCAACGTCGCGCTGCCCCAGATGCAACACGCCCTCGGCTTCTCCCAGACGGGGCTGTCGTGGGTGATGAACGCCTACACCCTCGCTTTCGGCGGGCTGCTGCTGCTCGGCGCCCGGGCCGGAGACCTGTTCGGCCGCCGCCGGATCTTCCTGGTCGGCATGACCGTCTTCACCGCCGCCTCGCTTGCGGGTGGCTTCGCCACGACGGGGGAGTGGCTGGTCATCTCCCGCACCGTCCAGGGGCTCGGGGCCGCCCTGGCTGCGCCGGCCGTCCTGGCGATGCTGATGATCAGCGTGCCCGAGGGGCCGCGACGCAACCGCGCTCTCGGCCTGTTCACCGCGATCTCCATCGGCGGCGCCGCCATCGGCCTGATCGCCGGCGGCATGCTCACCGAGTGGGTGTCGTGGCGCTGGGTGATGTTCGTCAACGTCCCCATCGGCATCGGCGTCCTCGTCGCCGCCGGGCTGGTCCTGCCCGAGACCCCGAGGCAACGTGGCCGGGTCGACGTGGCCGGGGCGATCACCTCGACCCTCGGCATGACCGCCCTGGTCTTCGGCTTCGTGCACGCCGCGGAGTCCGGCTGGGTCACGGCCGGGACCGTCGCCTCGTTCCTGGCCGCGGCCGTCCTGCTGACCGGCTTCGTCCTGATCGAGCAGCGCGCGGAGGCCCCGATCACGCCGCTCAGCCTGTTCGCCGACCGCACCCGCACGGCGGCGTACGTCGGGCGGATCCTGCTCGTCGCCGGGATGATGGGGATGTTCTTCTTCATGACCCAGCTTCTCCAGGACGTGCTGGCGTACTCACCCCTGCGGGCCGGCCTCGCGTTCCTGCCGGTGACCGTGGGCGTCTTCGCCGCCTCCCAGGTGACCGCCCGGCGGCTCATGGACGTGCTCGGACCCCGGAACACGATGGTGCTGGGCGCGCTGGTGTCCGCCTCGAGCATCTTCTGGCTCAGCCACACCTCCGAGTCGCCGTCGTACCTGTCGATCGGGGTGCCGCTGTTCCTCATGGGGCTCGGCAACGGGACCGTCTTCCTGCCGATCACCGCGGCCGCGCTCACCCAGGTCGAGCCGCGCCACGCCGGCGCCGCGTCGGGGCTGGTCAACGTGGCCCAGCAGGTGGGCTCGACACTCGGCCTGGCCGTGCTGGTCACCGTGTTCAGCACCGCGAGCCGTCACGCCGCCGCCGACCAGGGCTCGCTGCGTAGCGCCGCGGCCCAGGCCCGGCACGTCTTCGTGTCCGGCGCGGATACCGCGCTGCTCGTGGCGGCGTCACTGAGCCTGCTCACCGCGGTGGTCGCCACCACGATGCACCGGAGTAAGTTCGTCTCGTGACCGTCGAGCTCATCGCCGCCCTGCGCACCGGGCCGTGGCTGCAGACCGGCCAACAGGGTTGGATCGCGCTGATGACGTTCGGTCCGGTGCTGCTGCTGATCGGCTTCTTCATCTACTCCTACAAACGGCACCTCGATCGGCAGGCCCGGGAGGACCGGCCGGAGGCCCCGGACGACTACTCGACGCCACCGAGGTAGGCGCGGCCCACCCGGTTCTCGACCTTGAGGGCCGAGACGAGCAGGTCGTTGATCAGCTGCTCGAGGGTGCCGCCGATGAACGGGACCGCCACCTTCACCTCGGCGTCGATGGTCTGGACGGTGCCGTCGCCGTCCGGCACGAGGGTGACGTTTCCGCGCACCGAGCCCGGCTTGCCGGGGATGTCGACCGAGAGCTCCGCCCCGGACGCCGAGGCCCAGCTCTCGTGCTGGACGATCCGGATCTGGTCGCCGACGAACTTCTGGGCGAACGACGGGATCCCGGTGGCGGGCTGAGTCTCGTCGATCGCCACCTCCATGCCGGTCCCGTTCGGGGTGACCGTGACGATGCGGCTGAGCACGCCCTGCGTGTCGCACACCTTCTCCCGGAAGGCCGGGTCGGCCAGCATCGCGTAGACCTTGGCGGGCGGGGCGTCGTATCGGAACTCGTGGGTCAGCCTCATGGCGGCCATCATGCCGGGAGCCGGGAGCCGGAGTCGAACCGGAGGGGCTGCTGGTCGTCTCGAGGGTGGGACTAATCTCGTCTTGGCGGCACAACGGCGTGCCGTCGCGGACCACGAAGGTGCGATGCTGCGTGAGCACGACGCTCGAAGAGACCTCCAATATTCGTCGAGACGACCTCATCGAGAAAGCGGCGGCGCTGGCCGCCGGCCGCAAGGGGGCCGGGGGGCCACCGGGCGACCAGGCCGCCCAGCTGGTCCGGACGTTCTACCGGCACGTCGCCGCCGACGAGGTCGCCGACCACTCGGAGGTCGACCTCTACGGCGCCGCGATGAGCCAGTACCAGCTCGCGCTCACCCGCCCGCAGGGCACCGCGAACATCAAGGTCTTCACCCCCACCGTGGCCGAGCACGGCTGGTCCGCCGGCGGCCACACCGTCGTGGAGGTGGTCACCGACGACATGCCGTTCCTGGTCGACTCGGTCACCATGCTCCTCAATGAGCAGCAGCGAGCGGTGCACTCGGTGGTCCACCCGCAGCTGCTGGTACGCCGAGACCTCACCGGCGCGCTTCAGGACCTGTCGCCCGAGGACTCGCACTCCGGCTCCGCAGAGCTGCCGCACGACGTGTCGCGCGAGTCGTGGATGCACATCGAGATCGACCGTGAGACCGATGCCGCGGCGCTCGTGTCGCTCGAGCAGGAGCTGGCGAAGGTCCTCCAGGACGTGCGGGAGGCGGTCGAGGACTGGACGAAGGTCCGGGCCCAGGCGCTCGACGTGGTGGACCGGCTCGAGACCGACCCGCCCCCTCTTCCCGAGGCCGAGATCGAGGAGGGCAAGGCGCTGCTTCGGTGGCTCGCCGACGACCACTTCACCTTCCTGGGCTACCGGGAGTACCGGATCGAGCGCGAGGGCGAGGACGACGTACTCCGGGCCGTGCCCGGCACCGGCTACGGCATCCTGCGCGCAGACCCGACGGCGCTGCGCACGCTGCCGCCACTGGTGAAGGAGAAGGCGCGCGAGAAGACGCTGCTCGTCCTCGCGAAGGCCAACTCCAAGGCGACCGTGCACCGGCCGACGTACCTCGACTACATCGGCGTGAAGACCTTCGACGACCAGGGCGAGGTGGCCGGCGAGCGCCGGTTCCTGGGCCTGTTCTCGTCGGCGGCGTACACCGAGTCGCTGACCCGGATCCCGGTGATCCGCGACAAGGCTCGTCAGGTGATCGACCGCGCCGGCTTCGACCGGCACAGCCACACGGGCAAGGCCCTGATGGACGTGCTCGAGACCTACCCGCGCGACGAGCTCTTCCAGACCCCTATCGACGAGCTGGTGCCGATCGCGGACGCGGTGCTGCACACCGAAGAACGGCGCCAGCTGCGGCTGTTCGTCCGGCGCGACACCTACGGGAGGTACCTCTCCTGCCTGGTCTACCTGCCGCGGGACCGCTACACCACCGCGGTGCGCGAGCGGATCGCCCGCATCCTCAAGACCGAGCTGAAGGGTGACTCGCTCGACTACACCGCCCGGGTCTCCGAGTCCTTCCTGGCCAGGATCCATTTCGTGGTCCGTCCCAAGAAGGGCGAGACGATCGTCGGCGAGTTCGACCAGGAGGAGCTCGAGCGGCGGCTCTCGGAGGCGGCCCGCTCCTGGCGGGACGACCTGCTCGCCTCGGTGCACACCGAGTACGGCGAGGAGCGCGGCGCCCATCTTGCACGCACGTACGCCGACGCCTTCCCCGAGGCCTACAAGGAGGACTTCACCCCTCGAACCGGCGCGGTCGACCTCGGCCGACTGGAGGGGATCACCGATGACGAGGGCGTGGGGCTGTCGTTCTACCAGCCGATGGACGCCCCGCCGGGAGAGGCGCGGCTGAAGGTCTACCGGGTCGGGCGCTCGCTCTCGCTGTCACATGTGCTGCCGATCCTTTCGTCGATGGGGGTCGAGGTCGTCGATGAGCGGCCCTACGAGATGATCGACCTCCCGCGGTCGTCGCTCATCTACGACTTCGGGCTGCGCTACGCCCGGTCCCTGCCCACCGATAGCCGCGAGCTGTTCCAGGACGCGGTGATGGCGGTCTGGAACGGCAACAACGAGATCGACGGGTTCAACGGGCTCGTCCTCGCCGCCGGGCTGAGCTGGCGGCAGGCGACGCTGCTGCGTGCGTACGCGAAGTACATGCGCCAGGGCGGGACGCCGTTCGCCCAGGACTACATCGAGGACGCGCTCCGGCAGAACGTCGACATCACTCGCTACCTGGTCGAGCTGTTCGAGGCGCGCTTCGACCCCGGCCGCCACGACCTCCCGTCCGATGCGGAGGCCCGGGTCGCCCGTTCCCAGGAGCTGGTGGAGCGGATCCTGCACGCGCTCGACGACGTGGTCAGCCTGGACCACGACCGGATCCTGCGCTCCTACCTGACCTGCATCCAGGCCACCCTGCGCACCAACTTCTTCCAGACCGCCGCGGACGGCGGGGTCAAGTCCTATTTGTCGCTGAAGATGCGGCCGGACGAGATCCCCGACCTGCCGCAGCCGCGGCCGAAGTTCGAGATCTTCGTCTACTCGCCCCGCCTCGAGGGGGTGCACCTGCGGTTCGGTGCGGTCGCCCGGGGCGGGCTGCGCTGGTCCGACCGGCGCGACGACTTCCGCACCGAGGTGCTGGGCCTAGTCAAGGCCCAGCAGGTCAAGAACGCGGTGATCG
>JBOHDW010000326.1:0-3393 GCA_050700795.1 Nocardioidaceae bacterium
CAGCGCGCCGCACCGCTTCGAGCGGCAGATCCCGGTGATCGAGGCCGGCGCCGACATCGTCGGGAGCGGGTTGGTCGAGTTCGGTGCGTCGGCGAACGACGTGGTGGGGCGGCGCACCCCGCCGACGGAGCCCGACGAGATCCGCCGCGTGGTGGCCTTCCGCGACCCGTTCAACCACCCGACCGTGGTGTACCGGAAGAGTGCGGTGCTGGCGGCGGGCGGGTACCCCGACCTCGACCTGATGGAGGACTACCTGCTGTTCGGCCGGATGCTCCGCCGCGGGGCACGGCCGGCCAACCTGGCCGAGCCGCTGGTGCGCTACCGGGTCGGGGCGGGTGCCTACGCCCGCCGCGGCGGATGGCCGCTGTTGCGCTCGGAGCTCGCCTTGCAGAGGAAGTTTCGTGTGGCGCGCGTCACCACCCGAGCGCAGTACCTACGCAATGTGGTGGTCCGAGGCGGGTACCGTCTTGTCCCCGAGCTCGTCCGCCGGTCGGCGTACCGCACCCTGATCGCCAACCGTGGTGCGCGAAACCGCTGACCGGCGCCGATAGACTCCAGCCACCCCCCGAAGCAGGAGTTGTCTGTTGAACGCTGACCTGGTCGTCGTCGGATCCGGGTTCTTCGGGCTGACGATCGCCGAACGCTGCGCCAACGAGCTCGGTCTCAAGGTGCTCGTCCTCGAGCGGCGCCACCACCTGGGTGGCAACGCCTACAGCGAGGTCGACCCGGAGACGGGCATCGAGGTGCACGTGTACGGCGCCCATCTGTTCCACACCTCGAACCAGAAGGTGTGGGAGTACGTCAACAGGTTCACCGCGTTCACCGGCTACCAGCACCGGGTCTTCGCGCGGTACCAGGGGCAGGTCTACTCCTTCCCGATGAACCTGGGGCTGATCAACCAGTTCTTCGGCAAGGCCCACACCCCCGAGGAGGCCCGGGCGCTCATCGCCAGCCAGGCCAGCGAGGTCGACACCGCCGCGGCGACGAACCTCGAGGAGAAGGCGATCTCCCTGATCGGTCGCCCGCTCTACGAGGCGTTCGTCAAGGGGTACACCGCGAAGCAGTGGCAGACCGACCCGAAGCGGCTGAGCCCCGACATCATCACCCGCCTCCCGGTGCGCTACACGTTCGACAACCGCTACTTCTCCGATACCTACGAAGGGCTTCCGGTCGACGGCTACACGGCCTGGTTGACCAGGATGGCCGACCACCCGAACATCGAGGTGCGGCTCAACGTCGACTTCCTGTCCACCCCTGGGGTCGCCGACGGGCTCAAGGGGCGGGTGCCGGTGGTCTACACCGGCCCCGTCGACGAGTACTTCGGCAACTCCGAGGGTCGGCTCTCCTGGCGCACCGTCGACTTGGAGTCCGAGACCGTCCCGGTCGACGACTTCCAGGGCACCTCGGTGGTCAACTACAACGACCAGGAGGTGCCTTACACCCGGATCCTCGAGTTCAAGCACTTCCACCCGGAACGGACCTATCTGCCCGGCAAGACCATCATCGTGCACGAGTTCTCGCGCTTCGCCGAGGAGGGCGACGAGCCCTACTACCCGGTCAACACGGCGACGGACCGCGAGAAGCTGCTGAAGTACCGTGAGCTGGCGAAGGCGGAGCCGATGGTGCTGTTCGGGGGCCGGCTCGGAACCTACAAGTACCTCGACATGCACATGGCCATCGGGTCCGCGTTGTCCATGTACGAGAACAAGCTCAAGCCCCATTTCGAGGGCGGCGCGACCTTGGAGAGCGGAGGTGTGGACGAGTGAGCGAGGCGAACCACGTGGACTCGACCACCGAGGACACCCTGGCCGGCGGGACCGTGACGGTGCGCCGGGTGTTGCAGCGGTTCGTGCTGCCCCTCGACCGCGACCTCGACGTGATCCCGCTGTACGTCGACACCGAGCCGGCGCTCCTCGACGCCGACCGGGAGACGATCGGAACCAGTCGCGCGGCGAAGAACGTCAACAGGGCGGCGATCCGGCAGGCCGTCTCCACCGGCTCCTCGCTGCACCCCGACGCCATCTTGGATCGGCACCGGCTGCGAGTCGACCAGGGGGAGCGGGTCTCGCTCGGCACGTACTTCAACGGGTTCGCGGCCAGCTACTGGCGGCGCTGGACGGTTGTCGACCGGGTCACCCTCGCGGTGGTGATCAAGGGGGCCGGGACCACCGTGACCGTCTACCGGTCGATGGCGAACGGACGGTCCCAGCGGGTCGACTCGGGGATCACCGAATCGTCGGCCGCGCATGCGTTCGAGTTCGACCTGACGCTGACGCCGTTCGTGGACGGTGGCTGGTACTGGTTCGACGTGGTCGCCGGCGACGAGGACGCGGTCATCGAGGAGGCGACCTGGGTCGCCGAGGTACCGGCCGACCGGGCCGAACCGGGTCGGCTGACGATCGGCATCACGACGATGAACCGTCCCGAGTTCTGCGCCAAGCTGATCGGACAGCTCGGCGCGGACGAGGGCGTCAGCGCGTTGCTCGACGAGGTGATCGTCGTCGAGCAGGGCACCCAGAAGGTCATCGACGACCCCGAGTTCGCAAAGGCCGAGGCGGCGCTGGGCGACAAGCTGCGGGTCATCGACCAGAGCAACCTGGGTGGTTCGGGCGGCTACGCCAGAGCCCAGCTCGAGACGCTTCGGGCGGGTCGCTCGACGTACATGATGTGCATGGACGACGACGTGGTCTGCGAGCCCGAGAGCATCATTCGCGCGGTCACCTTCGGCGACCTGGCTCGCAAGCCCACGATCGTCGGCGGACACATGTTCAGCCTGTTCTCGAAGGCCCGGCTGCACAGCTTCGGCGAGGTGATCAACCGTTACCGGTTCTGGTGGATGTCGCCACCGACGGTGGAGACCGACTGGGACCTCGGCGCGCGCAACCTGCGGAGCTCGCGGTGGCTGCATCGCCGCGTCGACGTGGACTTCAACGGCTGGTTCATGTGCCTGATCCCGACCGTGGTGCTGCGCGAGATCGGGCTCAGCCTGCCGCTGTTCATCAAGTGGGACGACTCGGAGTTCGGGGTGCGTGCGGGCGAGCGCGGCTTCCGGACCGTGACGCTGCCGGGGGCCGCTGTCTGGCATGTGCCGTGGACCGACAAGAACGACGCGCTCGACTGGCAGTCGTACTTCCACCAGCGCAACCGGTTCGTCGCGGCGCTGCTTCACTCGCCGTACCCGCACGGGGGGCGGATGGTCCGCGAGAGCTTCAACCACCAGCTCAAGCACCTCTTGGCGATGCAGTACTCCACCGTCGAGCTGCGTCATCTGGCCCTCGAGGACGCGCTGGCCGGACCGGACCAGCTCCACGACGACCTGCCCAAGAAGATGGGCCAGATCCGCGAGGTGCGCAGCAGGTTCGCCGACTCGGACCTCCACGCAGACCCCGACGC
>JBOHDW010000327.1:0-7275 GCA_050700795.1 Nocardioidaceae bacterium
GTGCGGCACCGCCCGGACCTGGTGGAGGGGTGCACTGAGGCCGTCGGAGAGGTCGGCGGCTTCAGCACCACGATCCGCGACCGGAGGTTCTACCTGATCGAGGCCGCCGAGAAGGGGATGGCCTGGATGCGGCTGACGGCCCGGGGTCACGCGGGCCACGGCTCGATGCGCCACCCGGACAACGCGGTCACGGCGCTGGCCGGAGCCGTTGCCCGGGTCGGCTCGCACGAGTGGCCGGTCCGGCTCACCGACACCATGCGGGTGCTGCTGGCCGCGGTCGGCGAGACCGCGGGAGTCGAGGCGACTCCGGAGAACGCCGAGTCCCTGGTCACGGAGTTCGGCCCCGCGGCCCGGATGCTCGGTGCCGCGATCCGCAACACGACGAACCCGACGATGCTCACGGCCGGCTACAAGGTCAATGTCGTTCCTGGGCAGGCCACCGCCCGCGTCGACGGTCGGTTCCTGCCCGGTCAGCAGGAGGAGTTCCTGGAGACCATGCGCGAGCTCGTCGGCGAGCGGGTCACCATCGACTTCGACAGCCGGCAGCCGGGGCTCGAGACCACCTTCGACGGGCGGCTCGTCGATGCGATGACCGGATCGCTGCTCGAGGAGGACCCCGACGCGGCGGTGGCGCCGTACCTGATGTCGGGCGGCACCGACGCCAAGCACTGGGACAAGCTGGGCATCCGCTGCTTCGGGTTCGTGCCGCTGAGGCTGCCGGCCGATCTGGACTTCACCGGCCTCTTCCATGGCGTGGACGAACGCGTCCCGGTCGACGGGCTCGAGTTCGGTGCCCGGGTCTTCGACCGGTTCCTGGACCGCGTCTAGACCACGGCGTACGACGGTCGTTGCTGACGGATGATCCTGCGCCGCAGCACCACGGTGCGCGTGCCGTCGGGGAAGAGCCGGAGCCGGTCGAGCTCCCATCCTCCGTGCTCGGCGCGGTCGACGAGCAGCCGGGTCACCACGTTGCGCGACAGGTCGCGGGAGATCGTCATCCTCGCGAACTCGAACTCCACACCCGGGCGCCTGACGCCGCTCGTCGCGGTGGTGTGGAGTCCCTCGCAAGACATGGGGAAAGAATGGCACGAGGTCCCGTTCGCGGGGGCGGATCGACTCAGTCGGCGGACACGTCGTCGAGCGCCTCGACGATCTGGGCGGGCAGCTCGCAGTCCTCGACCGTGAGCGAACCGAGGAGCTGGGCCGCGGTCCTCGCCCCGACGATCGGCGCGGTCACGCCCGGGCGGTCTCGCACCCAGGCCAGGGCCACCTCCAAGGGTGACCACTCCAGCCCCTCCGCGGCCCGCGCAACCGCCTCGACGATGTGCGCGTTCCGCTCGGTGAGGTAGCTGCCGACGAAGTTGCCGAAGTGGGGCGATGCCGCACGGGAGTCGGCGGGGGTCCCGGTGCGGTACTTCCCGGTGAGCACGCCTCGCCCCAACGGAGACCAGGGGAGCACGCCGAGGCCGAGCGCCAGCGCGGCCGGGATCACCTCGGCCTCCGCGCCGCGGTTGAGCAGGGAGTACTCGACCTGGGTCGAGGCGAGCGGCGCCCGCCCGGGCCCGGCCCGTTGCCAGGTCGCCGCCTGGGCGCTCTGCCATCCCGTGTAGTTGGAGATGCCGGCGTACGCCGCGCGGCCGGTCGACACCGCGTAGTCGACGGCGCTGAGCGTCTCGTCGAGTGGGGTGTCGTCGACCCACGTGTGGAGCTGCCACAGGTCGACATGGTCGACGCGGAGCCGCTTCAACGACGCGTCGAGGGTGGCGACCAGGCTGCCGCGCGACACGTTGGTCTCGCGGGTGCCCCGGGCTCGGCTCACCCCGGCCTTGGTCGACAAGACGATGTCGTCGCGCGCCACCACGTCGCCGATCATGGCGCCGATCAGCTCCTCGGCGGCCCCGTCGCCGTAGCCGGCTGCCGTGTCGACCAACGTGCCGCCGGCCTCGGTGAACGCGATCAGCTGGTCTCGCGCCTCGTGCTCGTCGGTGTCGCGCCCCCAGGTGAGCGTGCCGAGCCCCAGACGGGACACCTTGAGCCCGGTGCGACCCAGGTTGCGCAGCTGCATGGACGTCACGCTATCGAGCGGGTCGTCGCGCGGGGTGGCGGCGCGCCCGCCACCCGCTCGGGTGCGTAGTCTTTGGCGGGCCCTGCGACCCCGCCACGAGAAGGTCCTCATGAACTACATCCAGGCGATCGTCCTCGGCATCGTGGAGGGGCTCACCGAGTTCCTGCCCGTCTCCAGCACCGGCCATCTCACCATCACCGAGAAGCTGCTCGGGCTGACCACCACCGACCAGGCGGTGACCGGTTTCACGGCGGTGATCCAGATGGGCGCCATCGCCGCGGTGATCGTCTTCTTCCGGCGAGACATCTGGCGGATCGCGAGGGCCTGGGTGCTTGGCCTCGTCAGGGCGGAGTACCGAGGCCGCTTCGACCACCGGATGGGGTGGTTCGTGATCGTCGGCTCGATCCCCATCGGGGTCATCGGGTTCGTGCTGCGCAACTTCATCAAGGACGACCTGCGGTCGCTATGGGTTGTGGCGATCGCGCTGATCGCCTTCAGCGCCGTCCTCGTGTACGCCGAGCGGGTCGGCTCCCGGGACCGCCCCGAGAGGGCGCTCGACCTGAAGGACGCCGTCGTGGTCGGGCTGGCGCAGTGCCTGGCCCTGGTCCCGGGCGTCTCACGCTCCGGGGCGACCATCTCGACCGGGTTGATCCGCGGGTTGGACCGGGTCGCGGCCACGCGACTGTCGTTCTTCCTCTCGATCCCGGCCCTGCTGGCCGCCGGTGTCTTCGAGCTGAAGGATGCGCTCGGAGGAGACATCGGGACGGGCCAGACGATCGTGGGCACCGTGGTGAGCTTCGTGGTCGCCTACGCGTCGATCGCCTGGCTGCTGCGGTTCGTCGCCCACCACTCGATCGCCAGGTTCGTCCCCTACCGTGTCGCGCTCGGCATCGTCCTGGTCGTGGTGCTGGCCGCCGGCTGGATGCACGCGACCTGAGCGCGTGGGCCGGCGCTCACAGCCAGCCGGTCTTCTTGAACAGCTTGTACAGGACGAGGGCGATGACCACCATCAGCGCCAGCGAGTAGGCGTACCCGAACCGCCAACCCAGCTCCGGCATGTTGGCGAAGTTCATCCCGTAGATGCCCGCGATCAGCGTGCCGGAGGCGCCGAGCGCGACCCAGGCGGAGATCTTGCGCATGTCCTCGTTCTGGTCGACCGTGATGCGCGCGATGTGCGCCTCGAAGGCGGTGGACAGCAACGAGTCGAGCGAGTCGACCGTCTCCGACACCCGGGTCAGGTGGTCCGCGACGTCTCGGAAGAACGGTGCGGTCTGCTCGTGCACGAGTGGCACCCGTGCCGTCGCCAGCCGGCCCATCGGCTCCTTGAGCGGGTTGACCGCTCGGCGCATCTCGGCGAGCTCACGCTTGAGCACGTAGATCCGTTGGGCGTCGTTGGTCCGGTCCGCCGAGAAGACCGACGCCTCGACCTCGTCGACGTCGATCTCGAGGGACTGCCCGACTTCCTCATAGCCGTCGACGACGCGGTCGCAGATCGTGTAGACCACCGAGCTGGGCCCATGGTCGAGCACGGCCGCGTTCTTCTCGAGGTCGAGCCGGGCGTTGTGCAGCTCGATGCCCTTGCCGTGCCGCACGCTGACCACGAAGTCGGTGCCCACGAACAGGTTGATCTCCCCGGTCTCGACGGCATCCTCGGCATCGACGTACCAGAGCGTCTTGAGCACCAGGAACAGCGAGCCCTCGTATCGCTCGAGCTTGGGCCGTTGGTGCGCGAGCAGGGCGTCCTCGACAGCGAGCGGGTGCAGCTTGAAGATCTCGGCGACCCGGTCGAGCTCGCTCGCGTCGGGCTCGTGCAGCCCGACCCAGACGAACTCGTTGTCGCGGTCGCAGGCCGACCGCAGCGCACCCAGGTCGTCGCGAGCGAAGTCGAGGGGAACCCGCTGGCCGCCCCGGTAGAGAGCGCTGTCGACGATCATGTCGCTCAGGATAGGTGCCTTACGCTTCGATCCATGGCAACCCTGATCCTGGCCCGACACGGTCGCACTTCGGCGAACACCGAGGGCGTCCTCGCCGGACGCAGCAAGGGGGTCCACCTCGACGAGCTCGGACGTGGGCAGGCCGATGCCGCGGCGGTTCGGCTGGCCGAGGTGCCGCTGGCCGCCGTGGTGAGCAGTCCGCTGGAGCGCTGCCGTGAGACGGCCGGGGCGATCGTGCGGGCGCAGGCCAAACCTGGAGGGCACCCGGTCCGGCTGCACAACGACCGGGGCCTCGTCGAGTGTGACTACGGCGAGTGGACCGGACAGCCGCTCAAGACGCTGGCCAAGGAGCCACTGTGGCGGACCGTGCAGGTGCACCCGGCGGGCGCGGCCTTCCCCGGCGGTGAGTCGATGGCCGCGGTGGCCGCCCGCGCCCTTGCCGCCGTACGACGGTGGAACGCGCTCCTCGACAAGGAGCACGGCGCCGACGCGGTCTGGGTCGCGGTGAGCCATGGGGACGTGATCAAGGCGATCCTCGCCGACGCGCTGGGAATGCACCTCGACTCCTTCCAGCGCATCGTGGTCGACCCCGCGTCGCTGTCAGTGGTCCGCTACACCCAGAACCGGCCGTTCGTGCTCACCACGAACTCGTCGGGGGGCTCGCTGGCGCACCTCCGCCGGCCCAAGCAGAAGCGGTCCCGCAGACGCACCGGGGACGCCGAGGTCGGGGGCGGTGCCGGCCCCGCGACCGCCTAGGCTCGTTCCATGGCCTCGGTGATCCACAACTTCGACCCGCCGGAGCGCTTCGTCGCGGGGACGGTCGGTCCGCCGGGACAGCGCACCTTCTTCCTCCAGGCGCGCGCCGGAACCCAGGTGACCAGCGTGGCCCTGGAGAAGCAACAGGTCTCGGTGCTCGCCGAGCGGATCGACGACCTGCTCGACGAGGTGCTGCGCGTCGGCGCCGCGACGGCGACCATCCCCGCCATGACACCGGTTGGTCTCGACGACGTCGAGCCGCTCGAACAGCCCATCGTGGAGGAGTTCCGCGTCGGCACGATGACGCTGTCGTGGGACGCCGACGACGAGCGCATCGTGGTCGAGGCGTTCCCCGTCGTCGAGTCCGACGAGGAGGAGGACGACGACGGCGCCGCCGAGATCGCGGCCGCCGAGTCCGACGAGGGGGTCGAGCCCGACGAGATGCTGGTGGTGCGGCTGCCACCGGCCCTGGCCCGTGCGTTCAGCAAGCGGGCGCAGTCGGTGGTGTCGGCGGGACGGCCGCCGTGCCCGTTCTGTGGTGGTCCGCTCGACCCGTCGGGTCATCTGTGCCCGCGCGCGAACGGCTACCGGCGGAGCGCACCGGTCTCCACCGACGAGTGAACCTCGACGTGGCCCCAACGGATCTCGACGTCCTCACCAACGGCGAGGTCGCGATCCGTGGCCGGCTCCTCTCGGCCTCGAACGCGACGTTCCTCGCCACGGTCTCCCTCGACGACCGCTCGTTCGACTGCGTCTACAAGCCGACGGCGGGCGAACGGCCCCTGTGGGACTTCCCCGACGGCACCCTCGCCTGGCGGGAGGCCGCGGCGTACGCCGTGTCGCAGGCGCTCGGCTGGGGCGTCGTACCCCCGACCGTGCTGAGGGGCGGGCCCTTCGGCGACGGCATGGTTCAGGCCTGGCGCGAGCCCGACCCCGATCAGGATCCGGTCGACATCGTCGCGAAGGGCCGGGAGCCGGCGGGCTACCTGCATGTGCTCGACGCCCTCGACGACGCGGAGCGGCCGATCAGCGTCGTCCACGAGGACAGCGTCCCGCTGCGCAGGATGGCCGTCTTCGATGCGCTGGTGAACAACGCCGACCGCAAGGGCGGACACATCCTCCCGATGGGCGACGGTCACCGGTTCGGCGTCGACCACGGCGTCTGCTTCCACGTCGACGACAAGCTCCGGACGGTGCTGTGGGGGTGGGCGGGGGAGCCACTCGACGGCTCCGACCGAGCCGCCCTCAACGCGCTGCTGGACGACGACCTGGCGTCGGTGGTGGGCGACCTGCTGAACGCGCACGAGGTCGAGGCCCTCCGGCTGCGCGGGGAGGCACTGCTCACCGCCGGTTCGATGCCGCTGCCCTCCTCGGGCTGGCGGGCGATCCCGTGGCCGGTCTTCTGACTCCGGCTGGCTAGGCTGACCGGCATGCGAGCGTGGCCGGCCCCCGACGTACCCGCGGTCCCTGGCGTGGGTCGCGGACCGACCGTTCTCGTCCACGACAGCTCCTCGGACTCGCTGGTGCCGACGAACCCGGGGGCCGCGGACGCGCGACTCTATGTCTGCGGCATCACGCCGTACGACGCCACCCACCTGGGTCATGCCGCGACCTATGTCGGGTTCGACCTGCTCCACCGGGCGTGGCGGCTGGCCGGGCACGGGGTCCGCTATGTGCAGAACGTCACCGATGTCGACGACCCGCTTCTGGAACGCGCGACCGCGACCGGGGAGGACTGGACCGCCCTGGCCGAGCGGGAGATCGAGCTCTTCCGGACCGATATGACCGCGCTCCGGGTGCTCCCCCCGGAGGCGTACGTCGGGGCGGTCGAGGCGATCCCGCTGGTGGTGGCGATGATCGAGCGGCTCCGGGACGCGGGTGCGGTCTACGAGGTGGACGGCGACCTGTACTTCTCGGTCAGCTCCGACCCCTCCTTCGGCGCCGTGTCCGGGTGGGACCGGGAAGCGATGATGCGGGTCTACCCGGACCGCGGAGGGGACCCCGATCGCCCGGGCAAGAAGGACCCGCTCGACTGCCTGGTCTGGCTGGCCGCCCGGCCGGGGGAGCCGAGCTGGGACTCGCCGTTCGGCCCGGGTCGCCCCGGCTGGCACATCGAGTGCTCGGCGATCGCGCGCCATCACCTCGGCTCGTCGTTCGACGTCCAGGGCGGTGGCAGCGATCTGATCTTCCCGCACCACGAGATGAGCGCCTCGGAGGCGCAGGTGGCCGCCCCCTCCGGACCGTTCGCGCGGGCCTACGTGCACGCGGGGATGGTCGGGCTCGACGGGGAGAAGATGAGCAAGAGCCGGGGCAACCTGGTCTTCGTGTCCGCACTGCGCGAGCGGGGCGTCGACCCGATGGCGATCCGGCTGACCCTGCTCGGCCATCACTACCGCGACGACTGGGAGTGGACCGGGACCGACCTGACGGCGGCCGAGGGGCTCCTCGACTCCTGGCGGCACGCCGTCCAGCAGCCCCATGGGGCCGAATCCGCGCCCGTCGTACGCGAGGTGCTGGCGG
>JBOHDW010000328.1:0-6249 GCA_050700795.1 Nocardioidaceae bacterium
CCGTCGGGGGCTGCCTGGCGCAGAAGGACCGCGGCGAGGTCATCCGGCGGGCACCGTGGGTCGACGTGGTCTTCGGCACCCACAACATCGGCTCGCTGCCGGTACTTCTTGAACGTGCCCGCCTCGCGGAGGAGGCCCAGGTGGAGCTCCTCGAGTCGCTCGAGGTCTTCCCCTCCACGCTGCCGACCCGTCGCGAGTCGGCCTACGCCGCCTGGGTCTCGGTCTCGGTCGGCTGCAACAACACCTGCACCTTCTGCATCGTGCCGGCGCTGCGAGGCAAGGAGAAGGACCGTCGGCCGGGCGAGATCCTGGCCGAGATCCGGGCCCTCGTCGCGGAGGGCGTCAGCGAGGTCACCCTGCTCGGGCAGAACGTGAACTCCTACGGTGTCGAGTTCGGCGATCGGCTGGCCTTCGGGAGGCTGCTGCGCGCGTGCGGCGAGGTCGAGGGGCTCGACCGGGTCCGGTTCACCAGCCCACACCCCAGCGAGTTCACCGACGACGTGATCGCCGCGATGGCGCAGACCCCCAATGTGATGCCGCAGCTGCACATGCCGCTCCAGTCGGGGTCGGACCGGGTGCTGCGGGCGATGCGCCGGTCCTACCGACGCGACCGGTACCTCGGCATCATCAACCGGGTGCGCGCGGCCATGCCCGAGGCGGCGATCACCACCGACATCATCGTCGGCTTCCCCGGGGAGACCGAGGAGGAGTTCGCCGCGACCCTCGACGTCGTCGAACGGGTCAGGTTCGCGGGCGCCTACACCTTCCAGTACTCCAAGCGCCCCGGTACGCCGGCCGCGGTGCTCGACGACCAGCTTCCCCGAGACGTCGTGCAGGAGCGCTACGAGAGGCTCGTCACCCGGGTCAACGACATCGCCTGGGAGGAGAACCAGCGTCTCGTGGGCAGCACCGTCGAGCTGATGGTCGCCGAGAGTGGCGGCCGCAAGGACGAGCGGACCCACCGGCTCTCCGGCCGCGGACCCGACAACAGGCTGGTCCACTTCAGCCCGGGAGAACCGGTCCGTCCGGGGGACGTGGCGACGGTCCGGGTCACCCAGGCGGCCCCCCATCACCTGCTCGCGGACGGCCCCGTCCTCGGCGTACGACGCACCCGTGCCGGGGACGCCTGGGAGGCGCGCACCGACCCGGAGCCGGCCGGCGTCGTGCTCGGGATGCCGACCATGGGGCCGCCCGCTACCCGACCGGCTCGGACACCCTGACCCGGGCGGTCGTGCCGCGGCCCATGAGCTCGACCGGGAGCAGCGTCTGCGTCGGCGGGGCCTGCTCCGGGCTCTGGATCCAGGCGAGCAGCGTCTGGGCCGCATGCGCCCCCATGCTCGTGAGCGGAATACGGACCGTGGTCAGTGCCGGGGTCAGCTTGCTCATGAACTCGATGTCGTTGAAACCGGTGACGGAGACCTCGTCGGGGCAGGAGAGGCCGGCGGCGCGGAACCTGTCGATCGCCCCGATCGCGAGCAGGTCGTTGGCCGCAACGACCGCCGTGAAGGGGCGCCTCCCGCGCAGAAGGCGTTCGGCCAGGGCGGCCCCGGCCTCCTCCGTGTAGGCCGGTCCGGCCACGACGGGTGCGGTCAGCTTCCGCTCGCGCATCGCCTGGCGGAACGCCTCGGCTCGCTCCCGCCCGGTGGAGGTGTCGTCCGGCCCCGCGAGGTGGACGATGTGGCGGTGCCCGAGATCGGCGAGGTGGGCCACGCACAAGGCAATGCCGCGACGGTCGTCGGGGCCGACGAAGGGCAGCGCCCCTCGCCCGGTCTGGCGGTTGACGCAGACCGTCGGCACCTCGCTCTCCATCAGGTCGGTCAGCACCGGGTCCTCCCACCGCGCGGTCGCGACGATGAACCCGTCCACACCGCGCGCCAGCATCGAGGCGATCTGGGACCGCTCGACCTCGGGGTCGTTGTTGGTGTCGGTGAGCACCAGGGTGAACCCGGCACTGCTCAGAACCTGCTCCGCGCCGCGCACGATCGGCGGGAAGAGCGGGTTGGTGATGTCGGGGATCACGAGTGCGACGACGTACGACCGCGACGTGCGCAGGCCACGTGCCAGGCTGTTCGGGATGTAGCCGAGTCGGGCGGCGGCCTGCTCGACCCGGCGCACGGTTCGCTTGCTCACCCCGGACCGGGTGGCGGGGTTGAGCGCCCGGCTGGCCGTGCCCGCGTGGACGCCCGCCTCCTTGGCCACGTCGGTCAGCTTCACCCGGATCATGGACCCAGGATAGGGCTCAGACGTCTCGAGGTCCTTGACACCTGGACGATCGAGTGACCATGCTGAGCACAATCGTTTGTGGTGGTCAGTCACCCACGCCGGGGGCGGATAACGGAGGTTCACAGGATGTTCTCTCGCAATCGATTGGTCCTCGGCTCACTGCTGAGCGTCGCCGCCCTCACCGTCAGCGCCTGCGCCTCGTCGTCCGGCAGCGGCTCCGGGGGCCCGAGCGCCGGTTCGTCGACCGACCACTCGCCACTGGTCATCGGAGCCTCGGTGTCGCTCACCGGTGACTTCTCCGACGAGGGCCAGGCCGTTCAGCGTGGCTACCAGCTGTGGCAGTCGGTGGTGAACGCGAACGGCGGCCTGCTCGGACGCAAGGTCGAGCTCAAGCTCGTCAACGACGCGTCGAGTCCCGACCAGGTGGTGACCAACTACCAGAACCTCATCAACAAGGACCACGTGGACCTCACGTTCGGTCCCTTCTCGACGCTGCTGACGATCCCCTCCTCGCAGGTGGCCGCGCGGTACGGCTATGCCTTCCTCGCGCCCGCCGGCGGCGGTCCGGACGTGTTCAAGCAGAATCTGCACAACTTCTTCTTCGTGCAGCCGGCGCCGACCGTCGAGTCCGGCAACGTGTTCGCGAACTGGATCCTCTCGCTGCCCGCTTCGGCTCGGCCCAAGACGGCGGCGTACGCCGAGCTCGACGACCCGTTCTCGGCGCCGATCGCGGAGAACATCCGCGCCCGCTTCGAGAAGGCCGGGATCAAGACCGTCTACAAGCAGGTCTACCCGTCCGAGACCCAGGACCTCTCCCCGGTGATGGCCGCGCTCGTCGCCAAGAAGCCGGACGTGATCATCGGCGGTACCCAGAACGAGGACGCCTACGCGCAGGTGAAGGGGCTCGTGCAGCTGAAGTACAACCCGAAGTTCTTCTTCCAGTCCAACGGCGCGAACGACCCGCTCAACTACCCCTCGAAGGTGGGCGCGGGCAACACCGAGGGCATGATGTCGGCCGCCGACTGGTTCCCCGGCTCGACCGCACCGGGCAGCGACGCGTTCGGCAAGGCCTACGTCGCGAAGTACGGCGGTACCGTTCAGCAGATCAGCGACAGCAGCGCCGAGGCGTACGCCGTGGGGCAGGTGCTCCAGGACGTGGCCCAGAAGACCGGGAAGCTGGACAACAAGACGATCATCGACACCCTGCACTCGGGCAGTTGGGCGACCCTGCTGGGTAGCCTGTCGTGGAGCGCCAACGGCGCGCCGAACGGCGAGTTCAACCTGGTGCAGTGGCAGAACGGCAAGCTCATCCCGGTCTACCCCGCCGGGATCGCCCAGGCACAGCCGGTCTACCCGAAGCCGAACTGGGGCGGGTGATCGATGCACGCGCTCGTCCAAGGCGTCATTCTCGGGGTCCTGACGGCTGGCGTGCTCGCGCTGATGGCCTCGGGCCAGACACTGATCTTCGGCGTGATGAAGGTGATCAACCTCGCCCAGGGGGCGATGGTGATCCTGAGTGCGTACCTGGCCTACCAGATGTTCGTGTCGTTCGGGCTGGACCCGTTCCTGTCGATCCCGCTCAGCACGGTGTTCATGTTCGGCGTGGGCGTGGTCGCACAGCTGCTCTTCCTGCGCCCGCTGCGACCGGAGGACCGCTCTGAGCTGAGCCTGTTGGTGACCTTCGCGCTCGCGCTGCTGATCGAGGGCATCATCAGCGTCACCTGGGGGACCACGGTCCGCAGCATCAACACCGGCTACGCCAACGACAGCTGGACCGTGTTCGGCTACCAGATCACCGTGGTCCGGTTCTTCGCGTTCGTGCTCTCACTGGTCGTGCTGGCGCTGCTCTTCCTGGTGCTGAACCGCACCCGCCTCGGGCGCGGCATCCGTGCGACCGTGCAGAACCAGGAGTCGGCGACCCTGCTCGGTGTGCAGGCGAGCAGGGTCTCGGCCATCGGCTTCGGCCTCGGTACGGCGACCTCCGCGGCCGCCGGTTCGGTCTACGGCATGGCCTACCCGTTCAACGCCGGCAGCCACTACGACCTGATCTCGCTGCTGCTCTCGATCATCGTGCTCGGCGGGCTCGGCAGCATCGGCGGCGCCATCGTCGGTGCGCTCGTGGTGTCGGTGTCCTCGGCCGTGGTGGCCTCCGCGTTCTCCCCGGTGTGGTCGGCCATGACCTCGTTCGTGATCCTGCTGCTGGTGCTCCTGATCCGGCCACAGGGGATCTTCGGGTCGCAGACGCGAGGTGCGATGTGACCCGAGCGCTCGGGCCCGCCCGGTGGCTGGTCTTCTTCGGTGTGCTTGCGGCACTGCCGTCGATGAACCTGGCCCACTGGGTGCTGAACATGCTGGTCTTCACGCTGATGTACGCCGTCATGTCGAGCGCCTGGAACCTCGTCGGCGGCTTCGGGGGCTACCCGTCGCTCGGCCACGCCGCCTTCTTCGGGATCGGGGCCTACACCGAGGCGATCTGGTTCCAGCACCACGGCATCGGCTCGGGGTGGACGCCGTTCCTGGTGCTCCCGCTCGTCGGACTGGTCTGCGCACTGATCGGGCTGCCGATCGGCGCGATCGCGATGCGCACCCGGGCCGACGTGTTCGCGATCGTCACGATCACCCTGCTCTTCGTGGTGCAGACGTTCGCCTTCAACCTCCGCTCGGTCACCCGCGGCGCTCAGGGCATCTCGATCCCGCTGCCGCCGTTCCCCGCGGCGACCTACGAGCGGCCGTTCTACTACGTGCTGCTGGCAATGTTGTTCCTGGCCATGGTGCTGACCCTCGGCGTCCTCAGGACGAAGGTGGGGCTGTCGCTGATCGCCGTCCGCGCCGACGAGGACAAGGCGCGTGGCATCGGGGTCCACGTCACCGGGCTGAAGCTGCTCGCGTTCTGTGTCAGCGTCGGGCTGACCGGGATGGTGGGCGCGGTGTGGGGCTACTACGTCGGCTTCATCTACCCGCAGTTCGCGGTGGACCCGCTGGTGACCATCGCGATGGTGCTGATGACCTTCCTCGGGGGCCGGGCGACGTTGTGGGGCCCGGTGCTCGGCGCGTTCGTGGTGGAGATGGCCCAGCAGTGGATGGCCTACTCCCTCGGCGCCGACCAGTTCTACCTGATCGGCTACGCGCTGTTGTTCCTGCTGGTGATGTTGTTCCTGCCGCAAGGGGTCGTCTCGACGCTCGGCTCCTGGCAACGCCGCCGGAGGATGCGACACCGGGAGTCCGAGGGATCGCCGCCCGAGCGCCCCGGTCCCGAGTCCGCGAACGAGACAGAGCACTGGGCGCACCGGACCGCGTCGGCGCTGACGGTGGAGGAGCGGTCCCGATGACGGCGTTGCTCGAGGTGGAACGGCTGACCCGGCGCTTCGGCAGCGTCCGGGCCGTCGACGGCGCGTCGCTCACGGTCGCGGACGGCAGCATCACGGCGCTGATCGGGCCGAACGGGTCGGGCAAGACGACCCTGTTCAACCTGGTCACCGGCTACCTGCGTCCCAACGAGGGCCGGGTCCGGTTCCGGGACCGGGACGTCACCGGCCGGGGCTCCGGACGGTTGTACGCCGACGGGCTGACCCGCACCTTCCAGCAGGCCCGGATCTTCCCGCAGCTGACCGTTCGCGAGAACCTCACCGTGGCCTCCGGGCTGACCTGGCCGCAGGTCTTCGGGCGACGGCACAGCCACCACGACCGGCGCCGGGCCGGTGAGCTGCTCGACGAGTTCGGCCTGGGCCATGTCGCGGAGCTGTTCGCCTCCGAGCTGTCCTACGGCCAGCGCAAGCTGGTCGAGTTCGCGGCGGTGCTGATGAGCCGCCCGAGCCTGGTCCTGCTCGATGAGCCGACCGCGGGGGTCAACCCGGTGATGGTCTCGGCCATGGAGCGACACGTGCGGGACCAGCACGCCGCCGGGGTGACCTTCCTGGTCGTGGAGCACGACATGGGGTTCGTGATGCGGCTGTGCGACCCGGTCGTCGTCTTCGACCGCGGCCACGCGATCTTCGCCGGCGCCCCCGCCGAGGTCCAGACCAACCC
>JBOHDW010000329.1:0-7118 GCA_050700795.1 Nocardioidaceae bacterium
TGCTGTGAGCGCGCTAAGGAACCGCCAAATTCCGCCCACGAGGTGACCGGACGGGCGACGCTGACGGCGCAGATCTCGTACACTGTCGGAAGCGTCGCGCGACTGACGTGACCGAGTCCCTGCCCACGGCGCGGGTGAGCGCCGCCGGTCGCGATCGCGACGAAGGGCACCAGAGGTCCGTTGACGCGAGGTCGGCCGCTTCATCGGGCCTGCCGAGGAAAGGCCGGGGGCCGAAGCGAGTCCGACTCGCCGGCTTCGGAGTGCGCATGAGGAAGAGAGCTGCTGGTTGGCCACACAGCGTCAGCACCGGTCCGGCGACGGTCGATCGACTCGGCGTCCCCGGAGTCGGAGCCGTGCCCGGGACAACGAGGGGATCATCCCGGTTCTCGCCAAGGCGGTCCGCGAGGTCGAGAACGCCGTTCAGCGCGGGCAGCTGACGGGTGGGCAGCGGGCCCGCTTCCAGGCGGTGGCGCTGCTGGCCCGCGTGGAACGCGCCCGCGTTCGTGGCGACGAGTCCCTGACGGAACCGCAACGGGACACCCAGCTCAAGCGCCTGGACGGGTTGGCCACGATCCTGGCGCAGACCGCGGCTCGGGAGCCGTCCCTGTTCTCCCTGCTCGACGAGGACGCCGAGGTCACCGACACGACGCGCGCCCTCCAGCGCCAGATGCAGCTGGCCGCGGGAGTCGACCCCGCCCCCGACCCCGATGCGTCGAGCTCTCTCGGCACCGAGAAGCACAGCGAGCGCAAGGTCGTCCCGCAGTCAGTGGTCGCGGCGCAGCTGGCCAACCCGTTCCTGGTCCCGGACTTCTCACAGGCGCAACCGAAGCCGCGCGGCCGGTTGGTCGGTTGGGAGCTGATCGGGCCCCTGCTCAACGCGTTCGAGCATCCCTCCCCGGGCGCCTCGGCCTGCATGGAGCTCCCACCGCCGTTGTCGACCCCCACTCCGAAGGGGCTGGACCTGATGGCGCACCAGGCGCGCCTGTTGGCCGCCGTTTCCGAGGGGCATCGCACGTTCCTTCTCGCCGACGAGCCCGGTCTCGGCAAGACGGCGCAGGCGCTGCTGGCCGCGCAGGTCGCGAACGCATACCCGTTGCTGGCTGTCGTCCCCAACGTGGTCAAGACCAACTGGGCCCGTGAGGCCGAGCTGTGGACGCCGCGACGTTCGGTCACCGTGATCCAGGGGGACGGCCTGACGATCGACGGTTTCGCCGACATCGTGGTGGTCAACTACGAGGTGCTCGACCGGCACGTCGACTGGATCGGGGACCATGGCTTCCGGGCCATGGTGGTCGACGAGGCGCACTACATCAAGAACAAGAGGTCGCAGCGTTCCCAACACGTCATCGAGGTCTCCGAGCGGATCCGGAGGCGGGTCGCACGGCCGTTGCTGATGGCACTCACGGGTACTCCCCTGATCAACGATATCGGCGACTTCCGGGCGATCTGGCAGTTCCTCGGCTGGATCGACGAACGCAAGCCGGGAGACACCCTCATGGCGGCTCTGGAGCAGACCGGGCTGACCCCGGCCGACCACGCGTTCTACCCGACCGCCCGCTCCGCGGTCGTCGACCTCGGCATCGTGCGCCGCCTGAAGATCGACGTGGCCGCAGACATCCCGGCCGTCCGGATCGCCGACCTCCCCGTCGAGCTCGAGGGCGCGGCGGGCCGGTCGATCCGGGACGCGGAGCGCCGTCTGGCTCGACGGCTGGTCGCTCGCTATCGGGCCGCGCTGGAACACCGACGCTCCGGCTCGGTCGTCGAGGGGATCGACCACGAACTGGTACGCCGTGTCGCCGAGCGAGAGATCGCCGAGGGCGCCGAGTCGAGCACAGGGGAGAACGTGTTTGCCATGGTGCGCAGGATCGGACGTGCCAAGGCGGACCTCGCCGCCGACTATGCGGCCCAGCTGGCCCGCAACGCGGGGAAGGTGGTCTTCTTCGCCAAGCACCTCGACGTGATGGACGCCGCGGAGGCGGTCTTCGAGAAGCGCGACATCGGCTACACGACGATCCGCGGCAACCAGACCTCGACCGTGCGCCAGAAGGCCATCGACTCCTTCGTCGAGGATCCGGATGTCTCGGTCATCATCTGCTCGCTGACCGCGGCGGGGGTGGGGATCAACCTCCAGGTCGCATCGAACGTCGTACTCTCCGAGCTGTCGTGGACGAACGCCGAGCAGACCCAGGCGATCGACAGGGTGCACCGCATCGGCCAGACCGAGCCGGTGACTGCTTGGCGGATCATCGCCGCGCAGACCATCGACGCGAAGATCGCCGAACTGATCGACAGCAAGGCCGGCCTGGCCGCCCGTGCCCTCGACGGGTCCGACGAGGAGGACTCCTCCTCGTCGGATATCAGGGTCGACACGTTGGTGGCGTTGCTGACCGACGCGCTGTCCGCTCCGGCCGAGAACGGCTGAGGAAGCGGCTGCTCCGCTATCGCACCCTCGACGGATAGGTCGAGGATCAGAGCGACGCTTTCGAATTGGGGCCGCTTCGCAAGGTTGCCTAAGGAGAGTGCCGTCCGATCCAGCGCAGCGGACCGCCGATCAGTCGGCTGTTGTGCCAGCCGTGATCGACCACGGTTCTGCGCAGTCGGCGGAAGTGGTCGCGGGCTCTGACGGCGAGCCCAGTGCGGGACTGGTCCTCAATCTCCCACGCCCATTTGCTGACCGCGTGAGCGCAGCGGGTGCACACAGTGACCTCTGGGTGGTTACCAAGATGCACGAGCCTGGACGGCTCCTCGATTGTGCCGCAGCACCAGCACTCCGACCGTTCGATCTGAGCATCTTCAGCGGCGGTACGCTGCGTCATCAGGCTCCCGCTCTGCTCTGACCATTGGCATGCGATGACCGGACTCGGCACACTGACCCCACACCGACGAGGGTAGAGACGTGCGAGGGGCCAGACCAGAGTTCGACTGCGGCTGCCGTCTCCCGCACCTCGAAAGGTCGTCATGCACCTCTTCACACCTGTTTCGGCTTCGCGCGGGCTAGTCCTGCTCGCCCCCGGAGGTGGCCAGGATCACACGTCGCTCGGGGTCCTCGCTCGCTCCACCCGCCTCACCGATGACGGGTACGCCGTCGCGGGCTTCCGATCGCTCGACAAGGTTCCGGCCGTGCTGGCCGAGCATCCCGGCCCGGTCGGATTCTGGGCCTCTCTCAGGGCGCCCGAGTCGGACTGCCCCTGCTCGCCGCCGAGCCTCGGGTCACTGCCGCGGTGCTCGGACTTGCCGACGGCCCGATCGCCTCGGCGCCGCTGGTGACGGCGCAGGTGCCGTTCTTTGTCCAGACTGACGATGAGCTGATGAGCTGGTCCAGCCGGACGCCTGCCGGGCGCCCTTCGAGGCGCTCGGCTCGACGGACAAGACCATGGTCGAGAACCCCGGTGGTCACCTGGACCTGCCACGGACATCGGTCGTGGAGTCCGCTGTCTGGCTGGACCAACGGCTGGGCGCGGTCCCCATGACGTGTGACCTAGTCGCGCTCTGCCTCGATGCGAGCGACTCCCTGCGCCTTGCGCGGTTCTGGGCGGGCGTCCTCAGTTGGGACGCGGCCGACGACGGTGCCGCGCTGCTTCCCAACGACAACACCGGGTTCCGGCTTCGCTTCCTGTTGAACAAGGAGATGAAGGCCGGCCAGAACCGGACGCACTTCGATCTGACCAGCACGTCCCTGGAGGAGCAGCAGCGGACGGTCGCGAGGGCACTCGGGCTTGGCGCTCGGCACATCGACGTCGGGCAACGGCCGGAGGAGGCGCATGTAGTGCTTGCCGACCCCGAAGGCAACGAGTTCTGCGTGATCGAGCCCGGGCAACAACTTTCTCGCCGACTGCGGATTCATCGGGGCGCTGGCGTGCGACGGTTCGCAGGAGGTCGGGTCCTTCTGGAGCCAGGCGCTGGGCTGGCCGCTGGTCTGGGACCAGGACCAGGAGACCGCGATCCGCTCACCCCACGGCGGTCCGAAGATCACGTGGGGCGGTCCACCGGTGACGCCGAAGACAGGCAGGAACCGGCTGCACTTCGACCTCTCACCAACTGGCGACGGTGACCCCGAAGCCGAGGTCGAGCGCCTCGTATCTCTCGGAGCACGTCGGATCGACATCGGCCAGCGTGAAGTGAGCTGGGCGGTGCTGGGCGATCCCGACGACAAAGAGTTCTGCGTGCTGATGCCCCCATAGGGTGCTGGATCGGGGTTGCCACGAGCGACCTACGTGCCGATGCTGCTTCTGACACGACCATGTCGACCAGACCCGAGGAGACTCCATGCTGTTCCACATCGAGCAGGCCCACGCCCCCGCCGACTGCCCCTATGGCAGCGGAGGCTCACGCTCGCTGCACGACGCATCCGTCGACGGTGTGCGGGTGATCGGCGTGTACGGCGCGTTCACTGAGCACGTGATCTTCCTCGTGATTGAGGCCGACGACCTCGACGCGGTGCACCGCTTCCTGCTACCGGGCATGAAGACGTGCACGACGAGCATCACCCCGGTCAGCGACCACCCTCTGCCGCCGTCCTGAAGGATCGACGCGCGGACGAGTTGGCTGGCCCGCAGCCAGAACTCGCGTGATTCTGCGGCAACCTTTCGACCGACCCGGGGGTCAAAGTGGTGGGGTGTCGTCCCGCGAGGTAGCCGAGTACGAGCGGGGGTGAGCGTGCGCATGGACGTCGAGGAGTTCTATGGGGCGTTCTATCCGCGGCTGGTGACGGCACTGTTTGCCATGACTCGTGATCGACACGAAGCGGAGGATGCAGCGCAGGAGGCGTTCGCGCGCCTGCTCAGCACCCACGGCCTCGAGCGTTTGAGCAGCCCGGAAGCATGGCTCTACACCGTTGGAGTCAACGTGCTCCGGTCGCGATGGCGCGCAGTACAACGCGCTCGTAGGAAGGCGAGAAGGCACTGAGGACTCACGGAGTCCGACCGCAGCCAACCCTGAGTTGTCGGTCGGGAGCGTTGATCTGCAACGGGCTCTTCAGGAGCTCCCCAAGATCTACCGCGATGCGCTCGTGCTGTTCTATCTGCTGGACCAGCCGATCGCGCGCATCGCCGAGCACGACCGAGTCAGCGTCGGCACAATCAAATCGCGGCTCTCGCGGGGCCGCGACTTGCTCGCCACGCACCTGCGAGAGGTGGACAACGCATGATCGACGACGAGCACGTCCGTGACCGATTCGACACTCTCCGTCGGGAGTCGAGCATCGGGGTGCGGCCACCACCCTCCTTCGACAAGGTGCGTGCGCGTTCGCGAAGCCACGCTGCACGACGTCGACTCGTCACTGCAGGCGTTGTGCTGGGGGTGGTGATCGCGGTGATGGCCGTGAGCCAACTGGCCGATCTGACCGGCGAGGCACCAGCGCCACTTTCGCCGATCCAGCCGGTTGCTCCGACGGCGCGACACGGCTCTGCAGACTTCGGGCCACAGGCAGCCAGCTTCGTCTCCGCCAACAAGGGATGGGTCCTCGCCGCCGGAGCGTGTTCCCACTGCGGGATCCTGTCCGAGACCACGGATGGTGGTCACACCTGGGACACCACGTCGAGTGTCGTGCGTCTTCCGGGTACGGCCGATGATCTGGCCGGCGGTGAGCTCGACATGTTCTTCGCCAGCGCCAAGGACGGTTACATCTTCGCGTCGAACCGTTGTAGCTCCGCCTGCGTGATCATGACGAAGAACGGCGGCGCCACTTGGACCCCGGCGGCGCTCCCAGCCACCTCCGAGCTCATCATGGGAGCGTCGATCGTCTACGCGTTCTCAGAGGGCGAGTCCGGCCGATCGTCCCGACTCTTCAGCAGCACACCGGGCACGAGCAGTTGGAAGCAGCTGGCTCTGCCCGCCAACATCCCGACGAATTCCCAAGTGTCCATCGCGGCGGACGGTGACTCGGTCGCCCTGCTGGAGCACGGCGACCCGGGCCCGTCGCCCACCAATGCCGACCTCGGACGGCTGTGGACCAGCGCCACTCACGGTCAGACGTGGACCGCCCGGACGAATCCGTGCACGGTCACAGATGGCGGTGCGGCGCTGATCAGCATGGCGCCTGGACACCCCCGCGCACTGCTGATCGACTGCTTCAACAACGAACAATCCCAGCAGGCCCAGCACACCCGGCACCACGTCTACGGCTCCGGAAACGGTGGGACGAGCTGGGTCCGGCTCGCCGATCCCACCCACATGGGCGATCCGACACTGCTCGTCGACAACGGGAGCGGGCACGCCTTCCTGGCGACACAATCCGGTGGCGCCAACACCCTTGCGGCCACCTTGGACGGCGGCTTGAGCTGGCATCCGGCCATCACGAACTCCGGCGGTTTCCTCGGGTGGGCAGACCTCCGGTTCATCAACAGCTCGGTCGGATTCGTCCTCGGTCCGACCCACTACGCGCCCACGCATCTGTACCGGACGCAGGATGCCGGCAAGACCTGGGCAAGTATCGCGCTGCCCACCACCCAAAGGTGATCATCGGCGACCCCAGGCGTCGGGAGACAGGTTCCAGGACACCCACCGCACCAGAACGCCAGCGGCCACTGGTGTCGTCGACAGACGGACAAACCCACTAAGTCAGGTGGTGCAACCGCGCGAAAGCCTCGTTGTGACCACCGATGCAGCTGTACGCGCCCACAAGTGGTACCAGCCCCAGCCTGGGGATCACGAGGACGTGGACGCAGTAACGAGCGCGTCCCGGATGACCAACCCCTACGGTAGCGAACCACGGAACTTGAGCGGCAAGGCGGCCCGTTCACCGCAAGGGATACCGTCCGGACGCGAGGATCGGTCAGCCTCCGTTGGATGGCTCTCGCCGACAATCGCGGACGTCTGTTCCCACTGGCCAAGGACCAGCGTTGAACTGATGCGCTGAGGTACGACCGGATCGGCGCTGGGTGGTTCGACGATCCTCATGGCTCAGCCTTGCCCACCGAACCCCCGGGACAGGACCGAGTCTATGGACTCGGGCGACGACCCGTTCCTCGGGCCATCCTTGATCATGCCGGCGAACTTCGGGGGCCAGGCGCCCTTTGGTTTCTTGGCGGCACGACGACGAGCTTCCGGGATTCGGAGCCCCGTGATGCTGTCTTCGCCGCCGCTAAGACTGAAATTCTTGCGGACTCTGTGCGGACTGG
>JBOHDW010000330.1:0-5392 GCA_050700795.1 Nocardioidaceae bacterium
CAACCGATCATCGACACCGCCCGGGCCCGCTTGGCGGTCATCCGGCGACGGTGGTGCATCCGGCAGAGCACCTCGTAGCCGACCACGGGCATCGGCTCCCCGGTGCGCTCGACGTCTCCCACCACGATCACGTCCCCCTCGGTCACCATCTCGCCGTTCTCGGTGCGCGCGTTCTGGGTCGCTCGCCGCCCGCACCAGCACAGCGCCTCGACCTGCAGCATGTTGACCCGATCCGCGAGCTCGACGAGCCGGGCCGACCCCGGGAAGAGCTGGGTGCGGAAGTCGGTGAGGATGCCGAACGCGAACACGTCGATCTGCAGCTCGTCGACGACCCGGGCGAGCTGGTCGACCTGGCTCGGCGAGTAGAACTGCGCCTCGTCACAGATCAGGTAGTCGACCCGGCCGCCGGCGGTGAGCTCGTCGACGACGTACCCCCAGAAGTCGAACTCCTCGCCCACCTCGATCGCGTCGTGGGCCAGCCCGAGCCGACTGGACAAGATCGCCGCCCCGGCCCGGTCCTGGCTGGTGAAGAGCCGGCCGACCCGCCCACGGGTCGCGTGGTTGTGGTTGGTCTGGAGCGCCAGCGTCGACTTTCCGGAGTCCATCGTGCCCGTGAAGAACTGCAACTCAGCCACGAGCCGGATCATGCCACGGTCAGTCGACGAGCAGAGGCACCAGCATCTCGACCGGGGTCAACGAGCCGTGCATCCCCACCAGCGAGGCCTCGTAGGAGAACCGGGCGGTGCTCAGCACGGAGTTGTCGCCCTGCGCGGCGACCATCACGTCTCCGAGGCGTGGGCGCACCGAGGCATCGACCGGACCGAACCAGCCACGCTCGATCGCCTCGTCCCGGGTCAGCACCAGCGCCCGACCGTCGAGACGCTCACGCCACGCCGCGAGCACGTCCCCGACCGCGCCACCACGGCAGTAGAGGTGCCGGAAGCGAGCCTCGCCGCCGAAGACCGCGACCCCGTCCAGGAGGCCCGGGTGGTCGTCGACGTCGAGCCGGCTCTGCGGGGACGAGTCGACCATGCCGTGGTCGGCTACCAGCACGATGCGGGTGTCGTCCGGCAGGACCCCCCGCAGGTGCTCGGCCGCCGAGTCGATCATCGCCAGCTGCTGTTCCCACTGCGGCGAGGCCACCCCGTAGCGGTGCCCGGTCCAGTCGAGGTCCCCGTCATAGATATAGGTCAGCGACGGGCCCGGCTCGGAGACGGCCAGCACCGCAGCGATCTTCTCGCCGACCCGATCGGCGCCGATGTAGTCCGCCCCGCGCTGTCCCGCCACGGTCAGCCCCGACCCGGCGAACTCGCGCTTGTTGACCACCGTGGTCCGGACGCCCGCGGCGGCCAGCCGGTCCATCGCGGTCCGGTGCGGCTGCCAGCTGCGCGGGTCGACGTCCTTGCTCCAGCTGAGCGCGTTGAGCAGGTTGTCGGTGCCGGGGATCCGCGACGTGAAGCCGACCACGCCGTGGGCGCCGGGTGGCAGCGCGGTCCCAAGGGACGTGAGGCTGGTCGCGGTGGTCGACGGCACCCCGGCCGTGATCGGCTCGCTGCGGTCCACCAGCGAGGAGAGGTACGGCGTCAGGTGGCGATGCGCCTTGAGCAGCTCGTGGCCGAGCCCGTCGACGAGGAAGACGACGTACTTGCCGGCCTCGGGAAGCTCGATGGCAGTGCCGGGCAGCCCCGCGTCGATGCCGAGCGCGTTCGCGACCGCGGGCAGCAGATCGGTCAGCGACCGGTCGCCGTACGCCGGCTCGACGAAGCCACTCACCGCAGCGAGGCGGCCGCCGCGGTCCGCGCCGAAAGTGAGTCGGCGAACGCAAGGAGGTCGGCCACCGCCTCGGGACCGTCGGCGGCCGCACTGACCCGGAGCGAGAAGTCGTTGGAGTCGATCACCCCGGTGTAGCCGTGGTCCGCCTCGCACTCGGGGTCCGCACACCCGGCCGGCTCCAGGTCGATCCGGCCTGCCGCCCCCCACCCCAAGGTGAGCACCGCCTCGCTGGCCGCGCCGGGCAGGGCCGGGCCGGAGGCCGGATCCGCGACGATGCGGTTCACCACGACCGTCTGCACCGCGGTGACCAGCACCGCCTCGGTGGAGGTCGAGGTGTATGGCGACGGGAGCAGGTCGTCGGGCGCGTGGTCGTCGGTGTGCCCGAAGATCAGCCGGGTCGGTGTCAGCACCAGGACGGTGACGTGGCGGCGTACCTCATCGCGTTCGTCGATGGTGGGTTCGTGGTGCACCAGGAACGCGGCGACGTCCTCGCCGGCAACCGCGGCGCGCACGGCGTCGTACACCACCTCGGGGTAGTAGCCAGAGGCGTCGATGGCCCCGCGAAGCTCGGTGGTGCGGTCGGCGGTCACCGACTCAGTGTGTCATGCAGCGCCATCCGTCTGACGAACCAGTCCGACCGCGCCTCGGCGGCCGGTTCGACCCGTCCGACCGCATTCAGCACGGTGACGCCCTCGGCCCCGACCAGGACCAGGTTCAGCTCGAGCGAAGCGACCTCGGGCAGGTCGTTCTTCAGCTGCGCCACCCGAAGCAGCAGCTCCTCGACGGCGTCCGTGTCGACGCGTTCGCTGCCGCGGTAGCCGAACAGCAGCGGGGCCGCCCCTATCTCGCGCACCATCGCGGCGGCGTCGCCGCTGTGCATGGGCGGGATCCGGTAGGACCGGTCGCCGAGGAGCGTGGTGGCAACGCCGGAGACGCCGAACCAGACGACCGGGCCGAAGAGCGCGTCCTCGATCCCACCCAGGGAGACCGGCACTCCCGGTGGCGCGTTGCGCTGCACGACGAAGCCGGCCGCACCGGGCAGTTCGATCGTGGCTTGCAGCGCCGCCCAGGAATGACGCATCTGTGCGTCGGAGTCGATGTTGCGCCAGACATGGGCGAGGTCGGGGCGCTGACGCAAGTGCTCGGCGGTCGCCTTCAGCACCACGTCCCAGCCCAGCTCCGCACCCGCTAGGACCGCGCCGTCCTCCGAGTCGACCGGCACCTTCCGCCACAGGTCGACGCCGTACGCCCCGAGGAGCTCACCCAGCTCGTCGAACGAGAGGTCTCGTCCGGCCGGGTCCGTCTTGAGCACCCGCTCCACAACGGCACGCCCGCGAGGCAGATCGACCTCCTCGGGAGGGACGGGCCGGCCCTCGTCCCGGGCCAGCCACGCGGCGTACTCCACCGCCCGCGCCAGTGTCCGGACCGCCGCCTCCACTGCCGGGTACGACGGGACCGAGCCCCGGCCGGCGGCCGAGCCGGCCACGTCGGGCACCCGGAGCAGCTCCGGCACCCCCTCTGCGCCCAGGAAGGTCGAGACGAGCGGTTTGTCGGACTGCTCCCCCACCGCCGCGAGGACGTTCGCGACCTCGATGCCGGAGGTGTTGAGGGGAGGGATGTAGACCGCGACCACCGCATCGACGGCCGGGTCGCCGATCGCCGCGTCGAGCGCGTCCTCGAAGTCCTCGGCGGTGGCGTCGGCGCCCAGGGCCACCAACGGCCGGACCTGCAGGCCCACAGCGGCGGCGGCATCCGCGGCCAGCAGGCCGAGCGCATCGGAGTTGCCGACGACGGCGATCCGGTTCCCCCGGGGCAGCGGCTGGTGCGCGACCAGCTGGGCGACGTCGAACATCTCCTCCAGGGTGTCCACCTGGATCACCCCGGCCTGGCGGAACATCGCGTCAACGGCGGCCGACGGGACGAGCGACACGGGCACCGCGTGGCCCATCGGAACCCCCGGCAGGGTGCGGCCGGAGCGCACCACGACGACCGGCTTGGCCCGCGAGACCCGGCGCGCGATCCGGCTGAACTTGCGCGGGTTCCCGATCGACTCCAGGTACAGCAACACCACCTCGGTGGCCGTGTCCTCCTCCCAGAACTGGAGCAGGTCGTTGCCGGACACGTCGGCGCGGTTGCCCGCATTGAGGAAGGTGGACAGCCCGAGTCCGCGCCGGGCCACCTTCTCCAAGATGACCACTCCGAGCGCACCGGACTGACAGAAGAAGCCGACCCGGCCGCGCGGCGGTATCGACGGTGCGAGAGAGGCGTTCAAGGACTGCTCCGCGGCGGTGTTGATGATGCCCAGACAGTTGGGGCCGATCAGCCGCAGCCCGTGGCTGCGGACCAGCCCGAGCAGCCGGCGCTGGGCGGCCAGTCCTTCCGGACCCGACTCGGCGAAGCCCGCGGAGACCACCACAAGCCCGAGCACCCCTTTCGCGGCACAGTCCAGGACCACGTCCGGGATGGCGGCAGCCGGGACCGCGACGATCGCGACGTCCACCGACCCGGGGATCGCCTGCACCGACGGGTACGCCGGCATCCCGGCCACCACCTCGGCCGCGGGGTTCACGGCGTAGACCCGCCCCTGGTAGTCGCCGGCCAACAGGTTGCGGACCAGGGCGTGCCCGATCGTGTGGTCGCGCCGGGAGGCGCCGACCACCGCAACGCTCTTCGCGTCGAAGAACCGCTGGATGGAGGCGGCCTCGGCCCGGTGCTCCCGGGCGACCATCACCCCGACCGCGGTGTCCGTGGGGTCGATGGGGAACTCCATCCGCAGCACGCCGTCCTCGTAGCCGCCCGCGACCTCGTAGCCGGTATCCCGGAACACCTGGATCATCCGGTGGTTCTCCGGGAGCACGTCCGCGAGGAACCTGCCCACACGGCGCTCCCGTCCCGCCTGGGCGAGGTGTTCGAGCAACAGCTGGGCGATCCCGCGCCGCTGATGCGCGTCCTGGACCAGAAAGGCGACCTCGGCCTCGTCGGTTCCGGCGATCCGGTCGAACCGGGCGACCGCGACGATGTGCTCGGCCAGGGTGAGCACCAGCGCCACCCGGTCGTGGTGGTCGACCTCGACGAAGTGCGTGAGGTCGCGGTCGGACAGGACGGGCATGGGCGCGAAGAAGCGCAGGTACTTCGACTCCGCCGACACCTGGGCATAGAACTCCACGAGCCCCTCCCGGTCGGCCGGGACGATCGGCCGCACGTGGGCGGTCTGGCCGTCCCGAAGCAGTACGTCGGCCTCCCAGTGCCGCGGGTACTCGCTCACACGCGGCAATCTATCCCGCGCCCGACTCGGCCGGTTTCGCTGTCCGGGCGGGCTGGTCGGGCTGGTCGGGGCCGGGCGGTGCCGGTCGGTGCCGGGCGGTGCCGGGTCACCGCCCCCGTCCCGCTCTCCCCGCGACGCGCTGCGGAACGGTACGGCGCTCCCGCGCCTGGTTCGGCAGCCGTACCGTTCCACAGCTCGCCCCCCGACCCGATCCGGCCCGGTTCTGCACGGGTGACCTGCGCAACCAAGCACAGCCCCCGTTACACAGCCCGAAACGCCGAAACCGCCTGCGCAACCAAGCACAGCCCCCATTACGCACCCCGAACCCCCCGAACCGCCTGCGCAACCAAGCAC
>JBOHDW010000331.1:0-3643 GCA_050700795.1 Nocardioidaceae bacterium
GACAGGAACAGCGAGTCGGCAATCGAGCGGTTGGACCGGCCCTGCGCCATCAGCTCAAGAACCTCGAGCTCCCCAGGGGTCAGTCCGGCGAGCGGCGAGCCTGGCTTGTTCGAGCGGCGGCGCAGCAGGGTCTCGACGATCCGTGGGTCGAGCACCGCACCGCCGGCGGCGACCTCGTGCAACGCCCGCACCAGTTGGTCGACGTCACCAACACGCACCTTGTGCAGATAGCCGTAGCCGTCGACACCGTTCTCGAGCAGGGACCAGACGTACTCCTCGTCGTCATGTTGGGTCAACACCACGACACCTGTCGCCGGCAGTTCCTCCTTGATGACGTGGGCAGCCGTGATGCCCTCCATCGAGAACGTGGGCGGCAGCTTGACATCCATCAACACGACGTCCGGGCGCAGCGCCCTCGCTCGTTCCAGTACGCCGTCGTAGTCACCCGCCACGCCGACGACGTCGATGCCCTGTTCCTCCAGAAGCCGGCGGGTCCCTTCACGCGTCAGGTACTGGTCCTCGGCGATCAGCACACGAAGGGTCGCAGCCGGGGCGTCGGGCACGCGCCCGAGGCTACTCGTGCAGCGGGTGCGCGGTCGGCGTCGGTGCCTGTCGGCGGGACGAGGCTAACCTTCGATCCATGACCGAGCTGACGCCCTACCTGCACTTCCGTGGCACCGCTCGTGACGTCCTGACCTTCTACGGCGAGGTCTTCGGGTGCGCCGTACAACTGCACACGTTCGCGGAGTTCAACCGGACCGATGGCCCGGCGGACGCCATCGCGCACGGCTACCTCAGCGAGGGACCGGTGTCGCTCTTCGCCGCCGATGTGACCGGCGACGAGCCCGGCTTCCGTGCCGAAGGGATGATGCTCTCCCTCCTCGGTACGGCGGCGCCGTCGACCCTGCGTGAATGGTTCACCGCTCTGTCCGAGGGCGGCCGCATCGTCGATGACTTGCAGAGGCGGCCATGGGGAGCATCGGACGGGCAGGTCATCGACCGTTACGGGGTGCACTGGCTGATCGGGTTCGAGGACAGCACCAGCGACGCGCGCGGCTTCGGGGAATGATTGACGGTTCAAATATTGTTGGGCGGGCATGAAGAAGATCGGGTTCCTGTCGTTCGGTCATTGGACGCCGTCACCGCACTCGCAGACCCGCTCGGCCGCCGATGCGCTGACGCAGTCCATCGAGCTCGCCGTTGCGGCCGAGGAGATCGGAGTCGACGGCGCGTACTTCCGCGTGCACCACTTCGCCAACCAGCTGTCCTCGCCCTTCCCGCTGCTCGCCGCGATCGGCGCCCGGACCAGCCGCATCGAGATCGGGACTGGTGTGATCGACATGCGCTACGAGAACCCGCTCTACATGGCCGAGGACGCCGGCGCGGCTGACCTGATCGCCGGTGGCCGGCTGCAGCTCGGCATCAGTCGGGGCTCACCGGAGCAGGTCGTCGACGGCTTCCGCTACTTCGGGCACGTCCCCGCCGAGGGCTCCGACCACGCCGACATGGCCCGCGAGCACACCCGGGTGTTGCTCGAGGTGCTCAACGGAGAGGGCTTCGCCGAGCCGAGCCCGCGGCCGATGTTCCCCAACCCGCCCGGACTGCTCCGGGTCGAGCCGCACTCCGCCGGGCTGCGGGACCGGATCTGGTGGGGCGCCGGCTCGCGGAAGACCGCCGAGTGGACCGCGGAGCAGGGCATGAACCTGATGAGCTCGACGTTGCTCACCGAGGACACCGGGGTGCCGTTCCACCAGCTCCAGGCCGAACAGATCCAGCGGTTCCGGGACGCCTGGCGCGCCGCCGGCCACTCTCGCGAAGCGCGAGTGTCGGTCAGTCGCAGCATCTTCCCGGTGGTCAGCGACCTCGATCGTGCCTACTTCGGCGGTGAGGCCGCCAGCCAGGACCAGGTCGGCTTCCTCGACGGCGGTCGGGCCAGGTTCGGCAAGACGTACGCCGGTGAGCCGGACCAGCTGGTGCGCAGCCTCGCCGAGGATGAGGCGATCGCGGCCGCCGACACCCTGCTGCTGACCATCCCGAACCAGCTCGGCGTGGAGTACAACGCCCACGTCCTCGAAAGCGTGCTGCGGGACCTCGCCCCCCAGCTCGGCTGGCGGTAAGCCCCACCAGTCGACGGACTGCACCCTGCGGTCAGCAGGCCCGCTGGTACGTCGTGAGCTGGGTCCGGGGCGCCTTGATCGACTTCGTGTCGGGGGTCTCCGTGGTCCAGAACCGCATCCAGTCCATCTGCATCCGGCTGCGGTTCATGCGTACGCCGGGAGTCGCCTGCATCTCGAAGCGCAAGGTGAGCGGCACGCCCTTGAGGGCGGCGGCGCGGCGCTCGGTGCGCACCACGTGCGCGTCGACGAACCAGGAGATGTGCTTCCGGGTCACCTCGACGGCGAAGGTGTGCCACTGGTCGTTGCGCAGTCCACGACGGTCGAAGGCGCCGAAGTTGTTGTTCGGAAGGGTGCGGATGTAGAACTGCACGCGGTGGCCGCCGGGCACGTAGTTCTCGAGCGCGACGTTGCGGGCCCCGCAGTGGTAGGGCCGGGTCCCCGAGGGGATCAGCTCGGTGACCACTCGGTAGTTGGTGTGGCCCGTCTCGTAGCGCCGCGACCGGAGCCGGATCTCCCACCGGCCGACCCGGTGGCCCGGGCGCGCCAGGGTGGCGCTGACCGTGCCCCGCGTCGACGTGTTGAGGGTCAGCATGCCGTGCTGGTCACGGACGATGCCGGGCCCCTTCACATGCCAGAAGGCGGGTTTGCGTCCCTTGAACTCCTGGCGCCAGAGATGGCTGCGATACCAGCCGTAGGTGTTCCCGGCGTGGATCGGCCCGGGGACCCGGGCGAGCGATGCGACCGGCGTCAGCGTGACCACCAGGATTCCGACGACGGCGGCCGAGACGGCCAGGGCAAGCGACCGGAGTGCAGACATGGACCGCCACGTTACGCGAAACCGGGCACCTGGAAAACCCCAGCGCGAGCCAGGGGAGACCGGGCCTCGCCGTTTCGCTCCGGGAGCCGGTCGGTCTCCGAGATGATGGTGGCGTGACCGCGTGGCACCTGATCTCCGTGACGAATATCGTCTGCGCCGCGATCGGGGCGTTCGTGGGCAGCCGTACCGGCCGGCTACCCGGCGGGTTGTTCGCCGGGATCATCGGTGGCCCGTTCGGGCTGGTCTTCTTCCTGCTGCGGCGCCCGAAGCGCAGGATCTCGCTGACGGACCCGCTGCTTGCCTCCCCCGTGAACGCGATCGGCGGGCCCGCGGTGACGGGCTCCGAGCCTTCGGGTACGACGCTCGCCCTCCCCATCCAGGTGTTGGTCGGTGGCGCCTGGACGGACGGGATCCTCAACAACTGGCGCCAGGGCCCGACGCAGTGGGAGGGATCGGTCACCTACCCGCTGGGGGCTGGCTCGGCCACCGGGTGGTTCCCGCCCGAGCTGCTCCGCCGGTCGGAGGGGGCGGCGGCCGAGTCCTGAGCCTGCTGTTTTATACAAGCCGCGATTGTGTAAACTCGGGCCATGACCTACGTGATCGGCCAACCGTGCGTCGATGTGATGGACCGGGGCTGCGTGGACGAATGCCCGGTCGACTGCATCTACGAGGGCGGCCGCAGCCTCTACATCCAGCCCGACGAGTGCGT
>JBOHDW010000332.1:0-2391 GCA_050700795.1 Nocardioidaceae bacterium
TGCCTGCTCACGATGAACCACCACCCCCTCCACCTCGACGAGCACTACGCGCGCGGCACGACCGAGTTCGGGAGGAACGTGGTGGTCGGCAACTACGTGTACTCCCTGCTGCTCGGGATGAGCGTGCCGGACGTGTCGGGCAAGGCGATCGCGAACCTCGAGGTCGAGTCGCTGCGCCATGTCGCGCCGACCTTCCACGGCGATACCTTGTACGGCCAGACGACCGTCCTCGACAAGCGGGAGAGCAAGACGAAGGACGACCGGGGCGTGGTGCACGTCGAGACGATCGGGTACAACCAGGACGGCACGGTGGTGTGCATCTTCCGGCGACGGGTGCTGGTGCCGAAGCAGGGGTACCTCGACGCGCGGGGCGGCGACCAGCCGGGTCGGCCTTTGCCGGTCCCCGATGGGCACTGGCCCGGGCCCCAGGTCACCCCCTAAGGTCGAGCAGACTCGAGGTTCGCCGGGGCGGCGAGCCGGTTCGACGGGAGTGTGATGGCCGACGAGCTGTGGGTCGTGCGGCACGGGGAGACCGAGTGGAGTCGCGACGGGCGGCACACCTCGGTCACCGACGTCCCGCTGACCCCCGACGGTGAGGCCGTCGCACGCTCGTTGGCCGACCGGCTGGACGCCGTACCGTTCGACCTGGTGCTGACCAGCCCGCGGGAGCGGGCCCGGCGTACCGCTCAGCTGGCGGGATTCCCCGAGGCCGTCGTCGACGACGACCTCACCGAGTGGGCCTACGGCGAGTACGAAGGGATCACCACCGCCCAGATCCGTGAGAAGGCGCCGGGCTGGACCGTGTGGACCCAACCATGTCCCGGTGGCGAGACCGCTGCGGAGGTGACCACGCGGCTCGACCGGGTCATCGCGAAGGTGCGGTCCTCCGGCGGTCGGGTGCTCGTGTTCGGCCACGGTCATTCACTGCGCGGCCTCGCCGCGCGATGGATCGAGCAGCCCGTCGACGAGGGCCGCTTGTTGGCGCTCGACACTGCGACGGTCAGCGTGCTCGGCTACGAACACCAGACCCCCGTCGTACGCCGGTGGAACTCGTGACCCTCTCGCCGGGGTGCCCCCGCTGCGCGTCGGCCGTCTCCGGCTCCTCCGGGAATTGGCATTGCGAGGTTCACGGGGAGGTGACCCCGCTGTGGCGTCCCGAGGCCGCCGGGTACGACACGTTCGTCGAGCACCTCACCCGCAGCGCCGAGTTCCCTTCCCTGCTCCCCTGGCCGTTCCCCGCGGGCTGGGCGATCACCGACTTCGGCTGCGTGGCCCGGCCCGGGGAGGACGCCCATGCGACGTTCATGACGTGTGCGGGACCCACCGACCTCGACGGGGTCGTCGAGATCACCGTGGTCACCGAGGAGCCCGGCGTCGGGCTGGGCGCCAGGTGCGCCGGGGTGGACCGCACGGACCCGGGCGTCGACATCGTCGGCTCTCCGCACGTGAAGGTGAGGCTGGCCGGCCACCCGGTGCCGCTCTGGTCGGTCTCGACCAGCGAGGCCGACGTCGTGTTCGACCGGTCGGTCTTCGCCGGCGAGGCTCAGGGGCGCTGGATGTGGCTGGTGCTCCGGCCGGCGTCGGCGGCGCTGTTGCTCTCCGACGCCTGGGGGTTCAGCGAGATCGCCGATCTCGGCCCGGAGCTGGTCGACGTGCCCTTCGGCGGCCAGCCGCCGGCCTGGTGAACGGTCGCTAGGGTCGGGTCTCGTGCGCATCGACCTGCACACCCACTCCGACCGCTCAGACGGCACCGACCGGCCGGCGGCCCTCGTCCAGCACGCCGTCGCCCAGGGGCTCGACGTGGTGGCGATCACCGACCACGACACGACCCGTGGCTGGGACGAGGCGGTCGCGGCCGCGACGGACGGCGGAGTCGGGCTCGTCTGTGGGCTCGAGGTGAGCTGCTCGTTCGCCGGGTACGGCGTCCACCTGCTGGCCTACCTGCCCGACCCCACCTACCCGCCGCTCGTCGAGGAGCTGCAGCGGGTCCTCGACGGCCGCAGCTCGCGCCTGCCGGCCATTCTCGAACGGCTGCGCGGGCTCGGGATCGACGTCACCGCGGCCGACGTACGCGCGGTGGCCGGCGAGACCGCCGCCATGGGCCGGCCACACGTCGCCGACGCGCTGGTCGCCAAGGGGATCGTCGAGAACCGCAACGAGGCGTTCGACACGATGCTTGGCCCCGGGGGTCCGGCGTACGTCCGCCGCTACGCAGCGGATCTCGAGGCCATGCTGGCCACCGTCACGGCCGCCGGCGGGGTGAGCGTGATCGCCCATCCGTGGGCGAACCGGCACAACCACGAGGCTCTCGACGCCGCCGGGTTCGCCCGTCTGCAGCGCGCCGGGATGACCGGGATCGAGGTGGACCATCCGGACCACGCTCGGACCGCT
>JBOHDW010000333.1:0-3657 GCA_050700795.1 Nocardioidaceae bacterium
ACGAGCTGGTCCGGATCGCCGGGCGCACGCCGGACGATCTGATCGACGACCTCTCGGTGCTGAGCGCGGCGATCAACGACGCGCCGACCGACGACCTCGAGATCGAGGACGAGGTCTTCCCTCCCGAGCGGGTGCGTGCCTACGAGGACGCTCACCTCGCCCGGGGGTTCCGGATCTACCGGCTGCTGGCTCGACACATCGAGTCGGGCGCGCTGGCGGGGCACAGCGTGGTGGCCGTCGACGGGGAACGGCCGCAGATCGCCCACCAGCACGACACGAGCGTGGTGCGCGAGCACCGGGGGCACCGGCTGGGCCTGCTGCTGAAGGCGGGGATGGTGCTGTGGCTCGCGGACCTGGAGCCGCAGATCGCCACCGTGGACACCTGGAACGCCGAGTCGAACGACCACATGATCGCGGTCAACGAGCTGCTCGGCTACCGACCGCTCGGCCGCGGCGTGCAGTTCCAGCGGACGCTCTGACCCGGTCGGTTCCTGCGGCCCGAACCCCACCTCACGAATTACAGATCTGTAGTTCGGGCAAACCCCTGCCCAGACACCTGGGACTGGTGTGAAACTTGGTCGCCAGTGTTACTCGAGGGCTCGCTGAGGGGTCGTCGACGCCCCCACCTTGGGGCGGATTTGCCCGGACACAAGGAGTTTCGTCGTGACTTTCCCGTTTTCCGCGGTTCGCCGAAGCATCGCCGTCGCCCTTGTGGCGGCGCTGGCCATGGCGGTGCTGGTCACCACGGGGGAGCGGGTGGCCCACCGCGCGACCGAACAGCCGGGGCTGAGCCCCGCGGCCACCGCGGTGCTGAACTACACGCCGGTGACCGGGGCGGTGTTCAACCGACCGACGGGGACCCCGGGCCAGCAACGAGCGATCTTCACCGCCCTCAACAAGGCGATCAACGCGGCCCCGTCGGGGTCGATGATCCAGTTCGCGGTCTACTCGTTCTCGGAGCTGCCCACGGCCGACGCGCTCCTGGCCGCGCACCGGCGGGGCGTCAACGTCCAGCTGATCTTCGACAACCACCACATCTACCCGGCGGAGGCGAAGCTGCGCGGCGCTCTGGGGAAGAACACGTTCGCGAAGTCGTTCGTGCTCTACTGCCACCACAGCTGTCGCGGGACCGGCGGGATGATGCACGACAAGCTCTTCCTGTTCAGCCAGTCGGGTAGGGCCACCAACGTGGTGATGCTCGGTTCGGACAACATCACCCGGCACAACGCGATAGCCCAGTGGAGCGACATGTACACCGTCGTCGGCGACGCCGCGCTCTACTTCACCTACACCGGCGTCTTCAACCAGATGCGCGTGGACCGGCCGGTCGCACACCCGTACATCACGGCGTCGGTCGACGGGTACACGCCGCAGTTCTACCCGAACCCGGGAGTGACGCAGGCCACCGACCCGATCGCCCAGATCCTGTCGGGGATCACCTGCACCGGAGCGCCCGTCGGCTATGGCGACGACGCGGGCAACACCGTGATCCGGATCTCGCAGCACGCGTGGAACGGGTCCCGTGGGGTCTACCTGGCCAGGATGGTGGCCGCGCTCGCCACCCAGGGCTGCAACGTCGAGGTGATCTACGGCATCGGGATGGGCAGCCAGGTGCTCTCGATCCTGCGCAGCGCGGGGATCCCGCTCAGCGCCGGACACCACAGGGGCATCCGCACCCACCAGAAGCTGTTGCTGGTGAACGGCATGTACGACGGTCAGCCCTCCCAGAGCGTGTGGACCGGGTCGCAGAACTGGTCCAACGGTGCCCTGAACCGGGACGACGTGATGTTGCAGATCACCGGCTGGAACGCCGCGTTCGGCCAGTACATCTCCAACTTCAACTACATGTGGGCCCACGGCTGAGCGGTTGCGGCCGGGCCTACCAGCCGCGCTCGCGCCACTCTTCGAGGTGCGGTCGCTCGGCGCCGAACGTCGAGTCGTCCCCGTGGCCCGGGTAGAACCAGGTCTCGTCCGGGAGCCGGTTGAAGAGCTTGGTCCGCACATCGTGGAGGAGCGACGTGAACGCCTCCGCGCTGCCGGACGTGTTGCCCACCCCTCCCGGGAAGAGGCTGTCGCCGGTGAACACGTGGGGGGTGCCGTCGGGATCGTCGTACAGCAGCGCGATCGAGCCCGGCGTGTGGCCGACCAGGTGGATCACCTCCAGGCGTGAGCCGCCCACCTCGACGATGTCGCCGTCGCCGACCGTGCGGGTGACCGAGACGGGCAGGGCCTCCGCGTCCTCGGCGCCGGCGACGGTCTCGGCGCCGGTGGCCGCGACGACCTCGGGGAGGGCGCGGTGGTGGTCCCAGTGCTGGTGGGTGGTGGCCACGGTGCGGAGTCCGTCGGGCCCGACCACCTCGAGGATGTGCGGCGCGTCGTCCGCGGCGTCGATCAGGAGCTGGTCGTCGGTGACCCGGCAGCGCAGCAGGTACACGTTGTTGTTCATGTCGCCGACCGCGAACTTCGTGATCGTCAGCGCCGCGAGCTCGCGCACGTCCGAAGGGCCACCGGGATGCACCCTGCCGTGATAGCTCACACCCATCTCCCCAGCTCTGGCAGCGTCCCCGCGCTGCACGTCAACGTGGTGCCGTCCCCGCGGCCGATGAGCCACCATGCCAGGTCCGCCGCGGTCCCGGCCACCTCGGGGCCGCCACCGGTGCTGAAGCCGGAGCTCCGGTCGGTGGCGAGGACGGTCAGCCCGAGCCCCATCGACGTCAGCTCCCGGTCGCGACGGTGCAGGAGGTGGTCGACGAGGTCTTCCGGCCAGTCGTCGGCGGTGTAGCCGGTGCCGAGGTCGGCATGGTGCACCTCCACCTCGGTACGACGCATCACGCCGACTCGGCGTACCGGGAACGGCTCGGTGCCCGGCAGCCGCGTCACCGGGGTCTCCAGCATGTCGGCGGGGAGCGCCCTGGCGGCCCGGAGCCAGCGCTCGCACGTCTCGACGGCATCCGCCTCCAGCTCGGCCGCCGGCCGGCCCGCCCCGGCATCGATGTCGGCGTCCCGGCTTTCCTGGGAGGGGTACATCGCCGTCGACGCGCCGTGCCTGGCCTCTTCGAGCATCCCCGCCAGGCCGTCTGCGTTGCGGGCCAGGTGGGTGATGACGTGGCCCCGGGTCCAGCCCGGGAGCAGGCTGGGCGCCCGCATCTCGGCCTCGGACAGCTTTGTCAGTGCCTCCAGATAGCGTGAGGCCGCGACGACCGTCGCGTCGAGATGAGGGAGGCCGGGAATGGCCGTTCCAGGGGGCTGGGGTGCTGCGGGGCGTCCGGTGTCCATAAGGCCATCCAACCCCGGTGTGTCCCCTTGTTCCAGCCACGTATCATGGCGAACACTTGTTCGAACACCCCCACGTCGACCCCACGAGGACCAGTCGTGCCCGACCAACTGATCATCCGCGGTGCTCGCGAGCACAACCTCAAGGATGTCTCGATCGATCTGCCCCGCGACTCGTTGATCGTCTTCACCGGCCTGTCCGGATCGGGCAAGTCGAGCCTGGCGTTCGACACGATCTTCGCGGAGGGGCAGCGCCGCTACGTCGAGTCGCTGTCGGCGTACGCCCGGCAGTTCCTCGGTCAGATGGACAAGCCGGATGTCGACTTCATCGAGGGCCTCTCGCCGGCGGTCTCGATCGACCAGAAGTCCACGTCGAAGAACCCC
>JBOHDW010000334.1:0-8471 GCA_050700795.1 Nocardioidaceae bacterium
CTCCTAGAGTGGAGCCAACCGAACGACGTACCGCGAGGAGTACCCATGCCCATCGCCACCCCCGAGGTCTACGCGCAGATGTTCGACACCGCGAAGAGCGGCGGCTTCGCGTTCCCGGCGATCAACGTGTCGTCCTCGCAGACCCTGAACGCGGCGTTGCAGGGGTTCGCCGACGCCGGTAGCGACGGGATCGTGCAGATCTCGACCGGTGGCGCGGAGTACCTCTCCGGTCCGAACGTGAAGAACATGGTGGCCGGGTCGGTCGCGTTCGCGTCGTACGCCGTCGAGGTTGCGAAGAGCTACCCCGTACACGTTGCGCTGCACACCGACCACTGCCCGAAGGACCGGCTGGACGGCTTCGTGCGGCCGTTGCTCGAGCTCTCGATCGAGCGCGTCAAGAACGGGGAGGACCCCCTCTTCGGCTCGCACATGTGGGACGGCTCCGCGGTTCCGCTCGATGAGAACCTGCGGATCGCTCAGGAGCTGCTCGCGAAGGCGGCCGCGGCCAAGGTGATCCTGGAGATCGAGGTGGGCGTCGTCGGCGGCGAGGAGGACGGCGTTGTCGGTGCGATGGACGAGAAGCTCTACACCACACCGGGGGACGCGCTGGCCACGGTGGCGGCGCTCGGCACCGGCGACAAGGGGCGCTATCTCACCGCACTGACCTTCGGCAATGTCCACGGTGTCTACAAGCCGGGCAACGTCAAGCTCCGCCCGGAGATCCTCAAGGACGCCCAGGAGGCGGTCGCGAAGCAGCTCGGTCTGCCGGACGGCTCCAAACCCTTCGACCTGGTGTTCCACGGTGGCTCCGGATCGGCGGAGCAGGACATCGCCGCGGCGGTGAGCTACGGCGTGGTCAAGATGAACGTCGACACCGACACGCAGTACGCGTTCACTCGGCCGGTGGTGGGTCACATGTTCACCAACTACGCCGGCGTGCTGAAGGTCGACGGCGACGTCGGCGACAAGAAGGCCTACGACCCGCGGGCGTGGGGCAAGGCCGCCGAGGCCGGGATGGCGGCCCGGGTCGTCGAGGCCTGTCAGAACCTCGGCAGCACCGGAAAGTCACTGGCGGGCTGAACCCGATGCAACCCGTGGGGGCCGCCCACGCGTAGTCGTGACGTGGTGGTCAGGCGAAAGGGGGACCGGTGACGCCGGAACGGTTCGACGAGTTCTACGGCGCGTCGGTCGCCCGCCTCACCGGCCAGCTCTACACGCTCACCGGCAGCCTCGCCGAGGCCCAAGACGTCGTCCAGGACGCGTTCGTCAAGGCCTGGCTGCATCGAGCCGAGCTCGACCGGGCTCGCTCCCCGGAGGCCTGGGTCCGCACGGTGGCGTGGCGCCTGGCGATCAGCCGGTTCCGGCGTACCAAGACCGGAGCGCGGGCCTGGAGCCGGGCCGACGTGCGCCACGTCGACCCACCGGGGGAACCCACCGACCCGGCCCTGCTGGCGGCGCTGCGCGCACTCCCGGAGGACCAGCGGTACGCCGTGGTCATGTTCCACCTCGTCGACCGCTCGGTCCAGGAGATCGCCGACGAGGTCGCCTGTCCGGTCGGCACGATCAAGGCCCGGCTCTCCCGCGGCCGCGCGGCGCTCGCCGCCTCCCTGAAGAACACCGCCCTCGCGGAGGAACACCATGGCTGACCAGCTGCACGAGTTCCCCGAGCTCGAGCACCTCGACTCTCGGCTCGACCACCTCGCGGCGTACGGCGCGGCGCACTCGGCCGCACCCGAGCCGGCGTTCGTACGTCGAAGGGCCGGGGCCGACCTACGCAGACGCGGCCTGATGCTGGTGGTCGTGGTGGCCGTCGCGGCCTGTGTGCTGGGCATCGTCGCCTTCGGCCTGCCCTCGATCCTGCGGGGCGGCGGCTCGGTGGTGCCGGCGCCACCGGTCGGCCACCCGCGCATCCTGCCGACCACGCCGGTCCCCGGTTCGGCGACCGTGCCGATCGGGACCGTGCTGAGTGTCGACCTCCCGCCCGGCTGGACCGAGGTCATCAACGACGGGTTCGGTCCGGCGGACGAGACCGACTACTACTGCCTCGCGCCGGCGAACGCCTCGGGGCTGGGCTGCCAGGGCGTGTCCGTCACCGCCGGCAAGCATCTGCCGGGCAACGAGGGGAGCGCCTACCGGCCCAATGAGGTGGCCGGCTGGGACACCGGAACCGACGTCATGCCCTGCCCCATCGGTACGTCGAGTGCCGGCTCGTTCAACGGGGTGAACCCCGGCGGCAGGCCCGTCGTCGAGGCGCTGCGCAAGGTCGGTTCGCACGAGGCGTACTACGACAAGTGGCGGGCGACCTGCGCCGACGGGTCGGTCTTCTTCCCGCAGGCGTGGTACCTCCCGGACTCACACGTGTTGGTCAAGACGGTTCTCGACGTCCCCGAGGTCACCTCGATCCTCAAGAGCGCCGCCTTCGTCCGCGAGGGTGCCAGCGTCGTACCGCAACCGGTGGCGCGGGCGGTGCTGCTGGCCGCGACCGACGGCGCCGTACGGCTGAGTGTCGGCGGCCGGCACACGGTGCTGCTGCTGAGCACCCGCACCGCCTGCCTCGGGGGCGCGAGGGTCGCCGGGAGGGCCGCCGAACTGGTGACCGTGCCGTGCGGGCGGTTCGCCGACTGGAAGAAGGCGCACCCCGGCCGGCGGCTGTCGGTCATCGTCTACACCGACGGGACCGGTGGTGTCGCGCAGATCGCGGAGCACTGACCGCGCTCACTCCCGGGCCGACGCGACCGGGACCTCGCTCTGTGCCACCGTCTGGTGCCCGGGTCTGGCGAAGAAGGCCACCGCGACCAGACCGAGCACCAAGATGGCGGCCGGGAGCAGCATCGCCTGCGCCATCGCGTCGCTGAACGGCTTCAGGACCGCCGCCGGCAGCTGCGCCACCTGGCCGGCCTGGGACGGCTTGAACTGCAGTCCCTGGGCCGAGAGCCGCGAGTCCATCAGCAGGGCGATCGCCGCGGAACCGAGTACGGCGCCCACCTGACGCGTCGCGTTGTAGACACCGGCACCGGCACCGGCCTGATGGAGCGGCAGGTTGCGGGTGGCGGTGGCGCTGAGCGGCGCCCAGATGAAGGCGTTGCCGATGCCGAACAGGGCCATCGACGACAAGATCAGCCAGGTCGCCGACGTCGGGGTCATCTCCCGGGAGAGCCACCCCATCGCGACGATGGTGGCGGCGAAGCCGAACACCGTGATGAACCGGGGATGGATCCGGTCGGTGAGCCGGCCGACCTGGTTGGCCAGCAGGATCGTCATGACCGCCATCGGCACCAGCAGCAGCGCCGCCTTGGTGGGGGACAGCCCGCGCACCAGCTGGGCGTAGAGCATCAGCGGGAAGGCCATCGCGGTGATCGCGAAGCCCATGGTGGTGATGCCGACGTTGGCCAGGGAGAAGTTCCGGTCGCCGAACAGGTGCAGCGGCACCAGCGGCTCGTTGCGGTTGCGGGTCTGCCAGAACACGAAGACCGCGAGGACGACGAGCCCCGCGATGATCAGCCGCCAGACCGTGAACGGACCAGTGATCGACCCCCAGTGGTACTGGTGGCCCTCCTGGATCCCGAAGACGAGCAGGAACATGCCCAGTCCACTGAGCGCGACACCCCACCAGTCGAAGCGATGCTGGTGGGTCGGCAGGGTAGGCACCAGGCGCCAGGCCAGCACGAACCCGATCACGCCGACCGGGACGTTGATGAAGAAGATCCAGGCCCAGCCGAGCTGGTCGACAAGGATGCCGCCCAGAATCGGTCCCACCAGGATGGCCACCCCTGAGGTCGCACCCCACAGTGCCATCGCCCGACCGCGTCGTGTCGCCGGGAAGATCCGGGTGATGATCGCCATCGTCTGCGGCGTCAGCATCGAGGCGCCGAGCCCCTGCACGACGCGGGCGGTGATCAGGGCGCCGATGCTGTTGGTCATCCCGCACCAGAGCGACGAGATCGTGAAGACGGTCAACCCGATGAGATAGAGGTTCTTCTGGCCGAAGCGATCACCGAGGCGGCCGGTGATCAGCACCGGCACGGCGTAGGCCAGCAGGTAGGCGCTGGTCACCCAGACCACGGAGGTCACGTCGGCCTGCAGGTCGTTGATGAGCGCGGGGGTGGCCACCGAGACGATGGTCGAGTCCACCAGGATCATGAAGAAGCCGAGGCACAGGGCGAACAGCGCGGGCCACGGGTCCTTCTCGGGAGGCTGGTGCGGGCTGGGGGGCTGGGCCTGGTGCGCCTGGGAGGCGGTCGCGTCGGTCACGAGACCTATTAACACCCCGGCATGGAGAATTCATCCATGAGTTTCGATGACCTTCTCGCCGGCCCGCCGCCCACCCGCCTCCCCATCGACCCGGCCGCCGAGCCGCTCGCCGCCGGGGCGCCGCCTCGCGACGTGGTCCGGCTGCATCCGGAGTCGCCCCTGGCGTGGGCAACGCTCGCGGAGGCGGCACTCACCGATGACACGGTGGACGACGTCACGGCGTACGCCTATGCGCGGGTGGGCTACCACCGCAGCCTCGACCTGTTGCGCCGCAACGGCTGGAAGGGGAACGGTCCCGTGCCGTGGGCGCACGAGCCGAACCGCGGCTTCCTGCGGGCGCTGGCCGCCCTGGCCGCGGCCGCCGACCGGATCGGCGAGACCGCGGAGGCCGAACGGTGCCGCGACTTCCTCCGCGACAGCGACCCGACCGCCCCGCTGCACCCGTGAGCCCGGTCGTCTCTGGACTTGCGTTGGTGACAGTAACGATATATCGTTAGTGTCACCAATATATCGAATTCTTGAGGAGTACCTCCCATGAGACCCATCCACGAAGAAGGCTCCGACGAGCGGGGCCGACCGCGTCGCAGGGGCGCCGACCGTGAGCGGCACGCCGGCCAGGGACATCCCCGCCGCCGCGGCCGCGCGTCACGCGGTGACGTCCGGACCGCCGTCCTGCAGCTGCTCGCCGACGAGCCCATGCACGGCTATCAGCTCATGCAGGCCATCGCCGAACGCACCGGGGGACGCTGGGCTCCCAGTCCCGGGGCGATCTACCCCACCATCAACCAGCTCGAGGACGAGGGGCTCGTGATCGTCGAGATGAGCTCCGGGCGCAGGCTCGTCTCGCTGACCGATGCCGGCCGGGCCCAGGTCGACGCCGACCGCGACGCCGGGCGCGAGCCGTTCGCGAGCTTCGAGGCGGTGGGGCATGAGGCGGATCTGCGCGGGCTCCTCGGCGAGCTGCAGAGCGCCGTCCGCCAGGTGGGACGGAGCGGGAGCGACGCCCAGCGTCGGGAGACCGCCAGGTTGCTCGCCGAGGCGCGCAAGTCGATCTACCTGCTGCTAGCGGACGAGGGCACCTCGACGAGCGGCGCGCTCGTCGCCAGGGCCTCGGTCCCCACGTCGAGCGCCGAGCGCTATCTCAAGCAGCTCGCCGCCCACCTCGGTCGACGCAGCGAGGTCCGCGAAGAGGCTGGCGGAACCCGGATCATCTTGGCCGGTGGCGACTGCCTGCTCACCGCAACGGCCGAGAGCCTCGACCTGGCCGCGACGGCCGACAGCGAGGAGGCGCTCGACGGGGTCACCGATGTTGTCGGCTCTCACCTCGAGCGGTTCGGCCAACGCAACGAGCTGGCGGTCACCTGGCAACGCGGCTGACCCCGGCAAAATGGCCGGGCAGCAAGGCGGAGCGCCGGAATCGTCCCCTGCCGCGATTCCGACGCTCCGATGCCGGGGCGGCCGACCAGACTCCGATTCCCCCGAACGTTCGTCAGGGCCGGCCGCACCCCTACTGTCGCAGGAATCCGCTGTCCGATGCTGTCCGGTTCCGGTCAGTGGCACTAAGGTGACACCGTGCCCACGCCCATCGGTCCGGCCCCGCTCTCGGTCCTCGGTCTCTCGGCCGACCAGGAGGCGTTGTACCGGGTGCTGCTGCGCAATCCCGGGCTCGACCGGACGGCCCTCCAGGCGCTCGTCGAGGTGGAGCCGGACGGGTTCGCCGAGGACCTGGCCCGACTCACCGGTCTCGGCCTGGCGCACTCCTCGGACGGCCGGGTCCGGGCCCTTCCGCCGGACGAGGCCCTCACCCGGCTGATCAGCCAGGAGACGCAGCGACTCAGCTCTCTGAGCGAGCAGCTCGCGGCCGTGCGCGGACTCGTCCCGGTGCTGGCCGCCGAGCACCTGGTGGCCGGGGCTCCCGCCGGCGAGCCCGTCCCCGTCGAGCTGATCGGGCGGGACGCCGTCGCACCGGTGCTCCAGAGTCTGCTGGTCGGTTCGACGGGTGATCTGCTCTGGCTGCGGCCGGATCAATGGCGCGCGCCCGCCGGGTCGGAGCTGGACTCGTTCGTGGTCGACCAGATCCGGTCCGGGCGTCGGTCGCGCGCGATCTACCCCGCGACGGCCCTCGAGAGCTCCCCGGAGACCATCCGGGCCCGCGGGCAGGCGGGCGAGCACGTGCGGATCCTCGCGGAGGTGCCGTTCGGCCTGACGGTCCTGGTCGGCGCGGGCGCCCTGCTCCCCGAGGCGCTTCCGGCTTCGCAGGGACGGCGGGTGCTGGTGCGGCACAGAGCCGTGGTCGGGGCGATGGAGGCCCTGTTCGACCTGCTCTGGGACCGTGCGCTGCCGGTGCCGGGGCTCGGTGGCGAGGGGGCACACGGCCGGGCCGGCGAGCGCCGGCTGCTCGTCGACCAGCTGGCCGGCGGGGCGAAGGACGAGCAGATCGCCCGGGCCCTCGGCCTCAGCCTGCGGACGGTACGCCGACGGGTTGCCCGCCTGGTGAAGGAGCTCGACGTCGACTCTCGGTTCCAGGCGGGGGTCGAGGCGGTCCGCCGGGGGTGGGTCTAGTACCCGGACGAGGGTGCCTGCGCGTCCTGGTGCTTTGGTAGCGTCATCGAACCGGAAGGGGTGGCCCGATGCCCGCGATCGTGGTGCTCGGCGCCCAGTGGGGCGACGAGGGGAAGGGCAAGGCGACCGACCTCCTCGGCGCCGGGCTGGATTATTGCGTCCGCTATCAAGGCGGCAACAATGCCGGTCACACGATCGTCGTGGACGGTCAGAAGTTCGCCACCCACCTGCTCCCCTCCGGAGTGCTGACCCCCGGGTGCACGCCGGTGATCGCCAACGGGGTGGTCTTCGACGCCCGCGTGCTGTTCGACGAGATCGACGAGATGGAGGCCAGGGGTGTCGACACGTCCCGGTTGCTCGTGTCGGCCAACGCCCATCTGATCACCAGCTACCACACGACGATCGACAAGGTCACCGAACGGTTCCTCGGCAAGAACCGGATCGGCACGACGGGCCGGGGGATCGGGCCGACGTACGCCGACAAGATCAGCCGGATGGGGATCCGGGTGGCCGACATCTTCGACGCGAAGATCCTCGCCGAGAAGGTCGAGGCCGCGCTCGAGCAGAAGAACCACCTGCTGGTGAAGGTCTACAACAGGCGGGCGATCTCGGTGCGGGAGATCCTCGACGAGATCGGGGGGTACGCCGACCGGCTCCGTCCTCTGGTGGTCGACACCTCCCTGGTCCTGAACCGCGCGCTCGACGAGGGCCGGACCGTGCTCTTCGAGGGGGCGCAGGCCACGATGCTGGACGTCGACCACGGGACCTACCCGTTCGTCACGTCGAGCAACCCGATCGCCGGAGGCGTGTGTGCCGGTGCCGGGATCGGTCCGACCCGGATCGACCGGGTGATCGGGGTGATCAAGGCCTACACGACGCGGGTGGGGTCGGGGCCGTTCCCGACCGAGCTGCTCGATGACGACGGGCGGAAGCTGCTGACCATCGGCGCGGAGTACGGCACCACGACGGGCCGGGAGCGTCGCTGCGGCTGGTACGACGCGGTGATAGCCCGCTACGCGAGCCGGATCAACGGCCTGACCGACCTCTTCCTCACCAAGCTCGACGTGCTCGGCGCCTGGGAGACGATCCCGGTCTGCGTGGGCTATGAGATCGACGGGGTCCGCCACGACGAGATCCCGATGACCCAGTCCGAGTTCCACCACGCGCGGCCGATCTACGAGTACTTCGACGGGTGGGGCGAGGATATCTCGGCGTGTCGGACCTTCGACGACCTGCCCAAGAACGCCCGGAACTACGTGCGTGCCCTCGAGGAGATGTCCGGGACGCCGTTCTGGGGCGTCGGCGTGGGGCCGGGCCGCGAGGAGTCCATCGTGTTGAGGGACGACGCGTGAGGACGCTGGTCGTCGGCTCCGGCGGCCGAGAGCATGCGCTCGTCCTGGCGTTGGCCCGCGACCCGTACGTCGACCAGGTGCACGCAGCTCCGGGCAATCCCGGCATCGCGAGGGTGGCAACGGTGCACCCCGTCGACCCGGTCGACGGCGAGGCGGTCGCCGCACTTGCCAGGTCCCTCCACGTCGACCTGGTCGTGGTCGGGCCCGAGGCGCCCCTGGTCGCGGGGGTCGCCGACGCGGTCCGCTCCGCCGGGATCGACTGCTTCGGGCCGTCGGGCCGCGCGGCGGCCCTGGAGGGCTCCAAGG
>JBOHDW010000335.1:0-6672 GCA_050700795.1 Nocardioidaceae bacterium
AGCCTCTTCCTGGTCGTGGGTGACGAACAGGGTGGTGGTGCCCACCTCGAGCTGCACCCGCCTGATCTCGTCCCGGAGCTGGACGCGCACCTTGGCGTCCAGCGCGGACAGCGGCTCGTCGAGCAACAGCACGGACGGCTGGATGGCCAGGGCCCGGGCGAGTGCCACTCGCTGCTGCTGGCCACCTGACAGCTGGTGGGCGTATCGGTCACCGAACTCGGAGAGGCCGACCATCTCGAGCATCCGGTCGGCATTCTCCACTCGCGCGCGTGAGTCCATGCCGCGAAGCTTCAGGCCGAAGCCGACGTTCTCCCGCACCGTCATGTGCGGGAAGAGGCTGTAGGCCTGGAAGACCATTCCCATGTCGCGCTTGTTGGCCGGGACCCGGGTGATGTCCTTGCCGTCGACGACCACGGTCCCCTCGTCGGCCTGGTCGAGCCCCGCCAGGATGCGCAGCGCGGTGGTCTTGCCGCAGCCGGAGGGACCGAGCAGCACCACCATCTCGCCGGGCTCGATCTGCAGGGTCAACCCGTCCAGCGCGTTCACCCCGGCGAAGGTGCGACGCAGCCTGTCGAGATGGACCCCGACTCCGGAGGTCTCAGTGGGCATCGGACTCCTTCCCGGCCCGGACAGCGGGCGTGGCCACGGCAACGGTACGGGTGGTGTCGCCGAGACCCTTGCGCCGGTCGAAGAACGAGATCAGCACCAGAAGCACGGCGACGAACGCGAACGACGCCAGGGCCGCGGCGACGGAGGTCGGCCCGCTCGTCTGTCCGAGCTGGACCTGGACGACCGGAAGCGGGGTAGGGAAGTTGAGCAGGGACGCGAAGGTGTACTCGCCGAGGACCAGGGCCACCGCCACGAATGCGGCCGACATGAGCCCCGAGGTGATGTTGGGGACCACGATCCGCCAGATCACCGTGAGCCACCTCGCGCCGAGGGATCTGGCCGCCTCGGACAGGGTGACCACGTTGATCGCGGCCAACGCGCTGTCGATCGAGCGGTAGGCGTACGGCAGCACCAGAATCACGTAAGGCAGCGTCAGGGTGAGCGCCGAGTCGCCGAAGATGTAGGTCACCCACGAGAAGACGTTGCGGATCCCGACCACGATCACCAGGGCCGGGATGGTGAGCGGCATCAGGCACAGGAACTCGATCAGCCGCGATGCCTTGGGGACGCGAAGGCGTACCCAGATCATCGTCGGCACCAAGAGGACGAGCATGAGCACGACCGTGAACAAGGCAAGGAGCAGCGAGACGATGATCGCCGATCGCACGTCCGGATCCTTCACCAGCGCATCCCAGTAGGCGAACGTCCGATGGTTCGTGGCGGGATTGCGCGTGCTGAAGTCGAGCATCGACAGGAGGGGCACGAAGAAGAACAGCCCGAACGGGATCAGCAGCAGCGTCCTCCAGGGGTGCCGGTCCTGCGTGCGGGAGCCGCTCATTGCGTCCACCGCGCAGCGCGTCGAAGCAGCAGGGTGTAGAGCCCCATCAGGATCGCCACGATGACGATCATCTCCAGGGCGAAGGCGAACGCGAGGTTCTGCCGTCCGAGGAGGACCTCACTGGTCAGCGCCGAACGGATCAGCAGCGGCAGGATCGGGTTTCCCTGGCTCACCAGGACCGCTGCCGTCGCGTAGGCGGCGAACGCGTTCGCGAACAGCAGCAGGGTGGCGCCCAGGAAGGCCGGGGTGAGCAGGGGTACGGCGACCCGGGTCCAGTACTGCCAGGTGGTCGCGCCGAGGTTCACCGCCGCCTCACGCCATTGGGGACGGACCCCGCCGATGGCCGGCATGAAGACCAGCACCATCAGGGGGATCTGGAAGTAGCAGTAGACGACGATCAGCCCGGTCATCGTGTAGATCCACCCCGAGCTCGCCAGGTTGAAGCCGAAGACGTGCTCGAGCGACAGAGTCAGGGTGCCGGTGAAACCGACCGTTGCGGTGAAGGCGAAGGCGAGCGACACACCACCGAACTGAGCGAAGACTCCGCACAGCGACATGATCGTCCGGCGCAGCAGGCTGGACTCCTTGAGCCCGTAGACCAGGTAGGCAAGCAACGCCCCCAGCGAGGCGCCGATCAGCGCCGTTGCCGCCGAGAGCAGCAACGACTTCCTGAGCGCCACGAGCGCCGTCGACTGCCCCAGCACCTGCAGGTTCCCCAGGGTGAACGAGCCGTTGGACTCGAACGCTCCGGCTACGACGGCGATCGTCGGGATGATCAGGAAGATCGTCAGGTAGATCAGGAAGGGAAGGAGAGGGAGGGCCGGTCCGAGCCGCGAGAGCGGCTTCATCTCGACCCTCCCTCCGCCTGCCGCACGGTCAGCCGACCGCCTTGGCCCAGTTGCTCGACAGGTACGTCGCGGCCTTGGTCGTCTGCGCCACGGTCGGGATCACCGCCGTACCGGTGACCTTGGGCAGCGCGCTGTAGAGCGACGCGTCGATCGTCCCGGCCGACTGCATCGCGTCGGCGCGGACCGGACGTGCGCCACCCGCCAGCCAGAGGTTCTGCCCCTGGTCGGAGTAGAGGAACTCCTCCCACAAGCGCGCGGCGGCCGGGTGCGGGCCGTCCTTGTTGATCGCCTGGTAGTAGTACCCCGCCACGACGTCGTTCGACGGGACGACCACCTTCCAGGACGGGATCGTCTTCGCCTCGGCCGCGTTGAGGTAGTCCCAGTCGATGACCACCGGGGTCTGGCCGGACTGGACGGTCGCCGAGGTCGGGTCCACGGGGATCAGGTTGCCGGCCTGCTTGAGCTTCTTGAAGTACCCGACACCCGGCGCGATGTTGTCCGCGCTCCCGCCGTTGGCGACCGCCGCCATCATCACGCCGCTGAACGCCGCGCCCGCGGTCGTCGGGTCACCGTTCAGCGCCACCTTCCCCTTGAAGCCCGATGCGAGCAGGCTGTTCAGGTCGGTGACGGCCGGGACCTTTGAGGAGTCGTAGCCGATGGACATGTAGCCGCCGTAGTCGTTGACCCAGGTGCCGGTCGGGTCCTTGAACTGGCTGGGGATCGTGCTCCAGTTCGACACCTGGTACGGCGCGAACATGGATGTGTTCGCGAGAGCGACCGACTGTCCCAGGTCGAACACATCAGGGGCGCGGCTGGTCCCCTTGAGCTGCTTGGCGGCGTTGATCTCGTCCTGGCTGGCGCCGTCCGGCTGTGCCGAGGTGATCTTGATGTTGTACTTGGACTCGAAGGCCTTGATGATGTTGCCGTAGTTGGCCCAGTCCGGTGGCAGCGCGATGACGTTCAGGGTGCCTTCCTTCTGCGCGGCCTTCACCAGGGCAGCCATGCCTCCCGCACTGCTTGCGGACGTCGCCGTGGCCCAGTCGCTACCCGACGACGCATTGTTCGACGGCGCCCCGCAGGCCGCCATCGACGTCAGCGCCAGGGCGGCCGTCACCGACAGGCCCAGCATTCGTTTGTTCTGCACCCTCTCTCCTCTCATCGACCGACTCCCCCGTGGAGCATCACCCTAGTCACCAACCTCGGCCGCGGCCATGAATGGGAGCGACGGTCGACCCTCGACCCCTCGACCCCTCGACCCGTCGACCCGGCCCGTCGGATGCGGACAACTTCCTCGCGCGCCCACCAAACCAATGCGGTTGGGGACCAATCCGCACGCATCCGGCAGCAAACCATGCGGTTGGGGACCAATCCGCAACGGTTGGGCGCCGCAGACTGGGTCGCGGCTGCGACCCGGTGTCCGACCCCGGCCTCCTCGGCTTCACGACAATTCGACCGCTCCAATGGGCACGAACCCCATGCATCGGACACCAAACCGTGCGGTTGGGGACCAAACCGCAACAAGAAGGCACGGGTCGGGCGTGCGGGTCAGTCGGGGCCGCCGAGACGGGGCCGTTTCGGAGTGCCGCGCACCTGCTTACGACGCACCGACACCCCGCCCATGATCGCCACCCCGCGGATCCGGACAACCGGTGAGTCGGCGTCGAGCTCGGCGGGGTCGTTGGCGTTGGGGCCGGCGTAGCCCCCCATGATCCCGACACCCTCCATCACCACGTTGGTCCGGGGGTTGACGGTCACCTCGGCACCGCCCATGAACGCGTTGATGGTCAGCACGACCTCCTTGGCGGCGAAGCTCGCCTCTCTGAGGTCGAGCTCGGCGCCCCCCATCAGCGCGAACAGGCTGAAGTGGGCTGGGACCACCCAGGCACCCTTACGCTCGACCCCACCCATGATCGCCACAGACCGTTCATGCCTCGGTCCCCCGACGATCGGGTTCGAGGGGTGCACCGGCCTCGCCGCGGTTCGCTCTCCTGGGTGCGCGGGAAGATCGAGCGTGATCGGAACCAGGTCGCCATAGGTCTTGGCGGCGAAGGTGGCCTCCAACCGCTGGTCGAGCTCCTCGAAGTCGATGCGCCCCTCGCCGGCCGCCTGCCGCAGCACCTCGGCGACCCGGTGCCGGTCGTCGTCAGAGATCCGCAGGTCGCTCGGGTCGCGTGGTTCGAGCTCTCCCGCCATGGGGGACAGCGTAGTCGCACCGTTATCCGCAGCCGTGAGCCGTGAGCCGTGCCCAAAGATCCGTGGGAAACCTAGGGTGGACGGGTGTACGACGTGGTCGCGCGGGCGGCCTCCCCCCGCGGCGAAGTGGTGCTGCGGCGCAGGGCGGCCGATGGGGCTCTCGAGCTGCGGGTGAACGGCGTCTTCGTCATGGACACGGCCGAAACGGCAACGGAGCGCGCACTCGCCCGGACGGCGCTGAGCGACCTGACCGGAGTCCGAGACGTCCTCGTTGCCGGCCTGGGACTCGGCTTCACGACGCGAGAGGTGCTACGTGACCCACGTGTCGAGCGCGTCACCGTGGTCGAGATCGAGGCGGCCGTCGTGGAGTGGCTGCGCGACGGCACCGTCGGACACGGGCCCGCACTGTTCGCCGACCCCCGGCTGCTGGTCGAGGTGGCCGATCTTCGCGACTTCCTCGCCGCCGCGCGCCCGGTGGCGTACGACCTGATCCTGCTCGACGTGGACAACGGCCCCGACTTCCTGGTGTACGACGCCAACGCGACCGTCTATCGGCCGCGCTTCCTGAAGCTCGCCCAGGCGGCGTTACGCCAGGGAGGCCGGCTGGCCGTCTGGTCCGCGGCACCGAGCGCGTCGCTGGCGGGGGGGCTGCGCGCGGTGTTCGGCAACGTCGCGGAGACGGCGTACGACGTGGACCTGCAGGGTCGCGCCGAGCGGTACTGGCTGTACCACAGCGACCGGGCCAACCCGCGAAAGCGGCCGCCCGCGCAGTATCTTCGGGCCGTGACCGACTTTCGCATCGAACACGACAGCATGGGCGACGTCGAGGTGCCCGCTCGGGCGAAGTGGCGCGCCCAGACGCAGCGCGCCGTGGAGAACTTCCCGATCAGTGGTCGGCGTCTCGAGGGCGCACACGTCGAGGCGTTGGCGCTGATCAAGGCGTCTGCCGCCCGGGTGAACGCCGAGCTTGGGGTGATCGACCCGGACACCGCCACCGCGATCGCCGCCGCCGCGGACGCGATCGCCTCGGGTGAGCACCTCGACGAGTTCCCCATCGACGTCTTCCAGACCGGGTCGGGCACCTCGTCGAACATGAACATGAACGAGGTGATCGCCACCCTGGCGTCCGACGCGGGCGTCGAGCTCCACCCCAACGACCACGTCAACGCCAGCCAGTCGTCCAACGACACCTTCCCGACCTCGATCCACGTCGCGGCCGCACTGTCGGTCGACCGTGAGCTGATCCCCGCCCTCAACCACCTGGCCGAGGCGCTTGCCGCGAAGGCGAAGGAGTTCGGCGAGGTGGTGAAGTCCGGTCGCACCCACCTCATGGACGCAACACCGGTGATGCTCGGCCAGGAGTTCGGTGGGTACGCCGCGGCGTGCCGGTACGGCGTCGAGCGCCTCGAGGCAACCCTCCCGAGAGTCGTCGAGCTCCCCCTCGGCGGGACCGCGGTCGGGACCGGGATCAACACACCACCGGGGTTCGCCGCGAAGGTGATCGCCGAGCTCGCGTCACGGACCGGGTTGCCGTTCACCGAGGCCCGCGACCACTTCGAGGCCCAGGGCACCCGCGACTCGCTCGTCGAGCTCTCCGGCCAGCTGCGGACGATTGCGGTGAGCCTCACCAAGATCTGCAACGACCTGCGCTGGATGGGCAGCGGACCGCGCACCGGGCTGGGCGAGATCAACCTGCCCGATCTTCAGCCCGGCTCGAGCATCATGCCGGGGAAGGTCAACCCGGTCCTGCCCGAGGCGACGCTGATGGTCTGCGCCCAGGTGATCGGCAACGACACGGCGGTCACGGTCTCCGGGAGTGCGGGCAACTTCGAGCTCAACGTGATGATGCCTGTGCTCGCCCGCAACCTGCTCGAGTCGATCCGGCTCCTTTCGGCGAGCACTCGGCTGCTCGCCGACCGTTGCGTCGACGGGATCACCGCCAACACCGAACGCCTCCGGCAGTACGCCGAGTCGTCCCCGTCGATCGTGACCCCGCTCAACCGGTACCTCGGCTACGAGAACGCCGCCAAGGTCGCCAAGCAGTCGATCGCCGAGCACAAGACGATCCGCCAGGTCGTCGAGGAGCTCGGGTACGTCGACGACGGGACCATCACCACTGAGCAGCTCGACGCCGCGCTCGATGTCGACGGCATGACCCACCCGTGAAAGGGGACCGCCCGAGAC
>JBOHDW010000336.1:0-2399 GCA_050700795.1 Nocardioidaceae bacterium
GTCATCGAGTGGAACGAGATGCTGCCCCCCGGCCCCGAGTCCGTGTGGCGCGCGGATCTGAGGTATGTCGCGACCCGCCTGGCCACCCACGATGGGAGCGCTCTCGTCTGAGCCGCGGCACCGCCGGATAACTGTTCGGTAAATGTCGGTGGCGCCCCGTACGCTGTACGAGTGAGTCTTCAGAGCAGCAGCCCCGCCCCCATGACATACCCCGACAAGATCGACGGTGCGGTCCTCAAGGTCGCCGGCGTCGTCGTTCTCGGCGCCGTCATGTCGATCCTCGACATCACCGTCGTCAACGTGGCACTCCCCGTGTTCCAGACCGTCTTCGGCACCAAGGCCCACCCGTTGGCCTACTCCACCGTCGCCTGGACGGTGACCGGCTACACCCTGGCGCTGGCCACGGTGATCCCATTGAGCGGCTGGGCCGCCGACCGGTTCGGCACCAAACGGCTCTACATGGTGGCGATCGCCCTGTTCACCCTCGGCTCCGCGCTCTGCGCGACCGCCGTCAGCATGAACGAGCTGATCTTCTTCCGGGTCCTCCAGGGGCTCGGTGGCGGCATGCTGATGCCGCTGGGCATGACGATCATGACGCGGGCGGCCGGCCCGGCGCGGATGGGCCGCCTGATGGCGATCCTCGGCGTGCCGATGCTGCTCGGCCCGATCCTCGGCCCGATCCTCGGCGGCTGGCTGATCGAGAAGGCAAGCTGGCACTGGATCTTCCTGATCAACGTGCCGATCGGCGTGATCGCCCTCGTCTACGCGTGGTTCGCGCTCGAGAAGGACGACCCCCAGCCGTCGGAGTCGTTCGACTTCCTCGGGATGGCGTTGATGTCACCGGGGCTCGCCCTGTTCCTCTTCGGCGTCTCGTCGATCCCGGGCACGGGCACCGTGACCGCGCCGCGGGTCTGGGTCAGCATGCTGGTCGGGATCGTCCTGATGGCCCTGTTCGTGCGGCACTCCTTCCGGCCGAATCACCCGCTGCTCGACCTACGCCTGTTCAAGAACCGCAACCTGACGGTCTCGATCATCACCATGTTCCTGTTCGCGGCCGCCTTCTTCGGAGGGCTGCTGCTCGTCCCGACGTACTTCCAGGAGATCCGCAACCAGTCGACGCTGCACGCCGGTCTGTTGGTGGCTCCGCAGGGCATCGGCGCGATGCTGACGATGCCGATCGCCGGCGCGCTCAGCGACAAGATGCCGGTCGGTCGCATCGTGGTCCCCGGCCTGGTGCTGATCCTGATCGGTATGTTCGGCCTCACCCAGATCGACGCCCAGACCCACTTCGGGCTGCTGATCGCGATGCTGGTGGTGATGGGGCTGGGGATGGGCTCGACGATGATGCCGCTGTTCACCGCGGCGCTCAAGACGTTGACCAACCACGAGGTGGCCCGCGGTTCGACGCTGCTCAACATCAGCCAACAGATCGCCAGCTCGGTCGGCGTGGCGGTGATGTCGGTGATCGTCACCAACCACCTGAAGCACGCCCCGCTGGCGCTGCCCGCGATCGCCTCCCAGAAGGACCCGAAGATCGTCGACCAGATCGGTGGCCCGGCCGCCGTACTCCAAGGGCTCGGGCAGGCCGCGCACGCGTTCGCGCAGACCTACTGGGTCGCCTGGGTCCTGGTGGCGCTCACCCTCATCCCGGCGTTCCTGCTGCAGCGCAAGCACGAGGAGTCGCACCTGCTGGACGACGAGGGCGTGCCACCCGTCGTGGTGCACTGAAACGACCTTTGGGGGCAAACCAGACGTCGCCTTGACGCTCCTCTCGGGCCGCCCTTGACTGAGTGGTGCAGCGAATCCGCTCGGGGGGTGCCGATTCACGGGTTCGATCATGCGGCCAGGCGCCGTCGATAGCTGCCCCCGAACGGCTGGCAGCGTCGACCGATCCCTTCCGGTACACCCCCCACCGGGAGCCGGAGGCGGCGCTGTCAGCCCCTCCACCTCCGGACGTCATCACATCTGGCTGTCATGACGACCAGATGTGATGACGTCCGGGGAGTCAGAGGATGGTGGCCGGGGAGTACGCCGCGGCCTCGCGGTGCGCGTCGACCACCGCGACCACCCGGCGTACGACGTCGCGGACCTGGGCCTCGGCGGCGCCGGTGAACGTGATCGGGTCGGCGACCAGCTCGTCGATCCGGGCCCGGGTCATGCCGAGAACCGGGTCGCCGGCCAGCCGGTCGAGCAGGTCGTTGACGGGCTGCCCATGCCTCATCGCCAGGGCCACCCCGACGGCGTGCTGGCGGATCGCCTCGTGCGCCCGCTCCCGACCGACCCCGTTGCGCACCGCGGCGGTCAGCACCTTCGTGGTCGCCAGGAACGGCAGATAGCGGTCGAGCTCGCGCTGGATGACCGCCGGGAACGCCCCGAACTCGTCGAGCACGGTGAGGAAG
>JBOHDW010000337.1:0-4672 GCA_050700795.1 Nocardioidaceae bacterium
GCGGTAGCGGTGAAGAACGCCCGCGAGGTCGCGCTGCTGCCCTACACGGCCACGGCCCGCTGAGGAGGACGCGACATGAAGCTCATCTTGACCCAGGAGGTCACCGAACTCGGGGCACCCGGTGACGTCGTGGAGGTGAAGGACGGCTACGGCCGCAACTTCCTGGTGCCGCGCGGCCTGGCGATCCGGTGGACCAAGGGCGGGGAGCGCACCATCGACGCGATCAAGACGGCTCGTTCCAGCCGTGAGGTGCGCGATCTCGACGAGGCGAACTCGATCAAGGCCAGGCTCGAGGCCGAACCGATCAACGTGCCGGTCCGGGCCGGTGCCGGCGGCCGGCTCTTCGGTGCGGTGACGATCGGCGACATCGCCGACGCGCTCACCGGTGCTCTTGGCGGCAACGATGCGGCGGTCGACAAGCGGCGCATCGTCGTCGGCAACCCGATCAAGTCACTCGGTGCCCACCAGGTGCGGGTGAAGGTGCACGACGACGTGGACGCGACGGTGAACCTCAACGTCGTCTCCGCCTGACCCTTTCGACGACCGTCCTTCCCTGTGGGAGGGCGGTCTCGTCGTTCCCGGCCGGGGTGCTCAACGGCCGCCCCGGGACCCTTCCCTCGAATTTTACTTGGTTCAGCCATTTGTCTGCCAAAATGGCGCGGCGGTGGCACCGTGGGGTGCGACTCGACGGTGTCACGGCAACGGGCCGAGACAAGGCTCGTAGGGGGCAGCGTGCGGTTCCTGGTCAGACTTGTGACGATCCTCGCGGTGGTGGCGTCCACGGGCGCCATCGCGTCGTACGCCGCGGCGGCCGGTGATGTGACCGCGGTCGCCGACGCGGTCTCGGTTCACGCTGGCAGCCAGGCGACCGTGAAGGTGCTCGCCAACGACACCTGCGCGGGGGCCGCCACACCACCCTGCCTCCACAGCTCGTTGAGCGACGAGACGGTCACATCAGCGCCGGGCGTGACCACCACCGTCAATCCGAGCACCGGAGCGGTCACCGTCGCGGTGTCCCCGTCGCACTCCACCGGCACCGTGCCGCTCTCCTACACGATCACCGACGCCGCCGGAACCGGCTCGGCGGCGATCACGGTGACCGTCCTGCCGCCGGCGCCGGTCGCCGTCGGTGACGCGGTGACTGTCAAGCTGGGCGGCTCGGCCGCGGTCAACGTGCTGCGCAATGACACCTGCAACAACCAGACCCCCTGCCCGGCATCGCTCGGCCGCGTCACCCTGGTCAAGCCCCTCCCCGGCGGGATCACCGCGACGGTGAACCCGACGACGAAGGTGGTGACCGTCAAAGCCGCGGCCACCCGGTTGATCGACAACACGCACCTGACCTACCGGCTGACCTACCAGGGTGCCTCAGCGACGGCCAGGATCTCGCTGCACGTGCGCGCCACGCGTTGGTCCCCCGCGCACTACAGCCCCTCAGTGGCGCCGACGTTCAACAACCCGGTTGGCAGCAAGGCGGCACGACGGGCGATCATCCAGCACGTCAACAAGACGATCGACAGCGTCCCTGGCTACCGGGTGAGGTCGCGCTCGCAGTGCCCGGCGAACCCGGCGCTCTGGCCCTCCGAGATCAAGATCAGCCTGTACTCCATCGCGGACATGTCGTTCGTCGACTCGCTGATCCGCGCCGATCGACGTTGCGTCAGCGTCCAGCTGCTGATGAACAACCACCTGGACGCGCAGACCTCGCACTCCTGGGGAAAGCTGCTGCACTCGGTCGGCAACAACCGTCATGCCCGCAGCTGGACCTACCGGTGCAAGGGCGGGTGCCGTAGCGGCCACGGTGTCGAGCACGCGAAGTTCTACCTGTTCTCCCGGGCCGGCAAGCGGGGGGACGTGGTGATGGTCGGCTCGTCGAACATGACGAGCAACGCGACCCACGTGCAGTGGAACGACCTGTTCACCACCTATGGGGCGAAGCTGTACGCCGACTACCGCAGCGTGTTCGAGGAGATGGCCCCCGACCACGTGGTGTATCACCCGTTCCGGTTGTTCACCGTCGGCCGCTACGAGGCGGCGTTCTGGCCGGAGCCCCGCACGACCGCCAAGACCGACCAGATCATGAGGTGGTTGCGGACGATCTCGTGCACCGGTGCCACCGGTGGTTCCGGTATCAACGGCCACACCGTCGTCTACATCAACATCCACGCCTGGCACTCGGCGCGTGGCGTGTGGCTCGCGCAGGAGGTGAGGCACCTGTACAACAAGGGGTGCTACGTAAGGATCCTGTACAGCTTCATGGGCCACGGCATCTTCACCTACCTGAAGGCCGGCACCGGTGCCCGGATGGTCGTCCTGCGCACCATCTTCCCCCATGATCCGCCGCACAAGGACGCCAAAGGCATCGTGATGGCGGCGCTGTACTCGCATATGAAGAACTTCGACGTCTCCGGCAACGTGGCAGGCAACTCGGCCAGCTGGGTGAGCTGGACCGGCTCGAACAACTTCACCAACCTGGGCACCCACTCCGACGAGGTGGTGATGCGCATCGCGTCGCGACGCATCTACAACCGCTACGTCGCGCACTGGAAGTTCATCGCCAAGACCCGGTCGTCCACCATCTGGAAGCACTACGACGAGCCGCAGGGCGGTGGTCGCGCACCCGAGGAGACCGCTCGCCGCGCGGCGGCGTTCGAGACGGGGGGTCGTAGCGGCACGCCGGCCCAGCAGATGCTGCGCGACGATGCGCTACCGAACCTGGACACCACCGGTCAGGACATGGACTGACCCGTCGACCCGGCTCTTAGGTCGGGTGGGACTCGACGACCCGGCTCGGTTTCCCCGGTTTCATCGCACGGTTTCGTCGCGAATGGCGGACCGGTCGCGAATGGTCACGAACCGCATCTCCGCCGCCCCCAAACCATGCGGTTGGGGACCAATCCGCAACAGGGGCTGGGTCGTGTGGTGCGCCGACGACTGGACTAGCCCGTTGGATCGCGCGCGACGAACGGTCCGAGCTCGCCCCTCGAATGGTCACGAACTGCATCCCCCACGCCCAAAACCGTGCGGTTGGGGACCAATCCGCAACGATCGCGGGGGATACGTCGGCGCCGGGGCGGGACCCCTGTGCACGACTTCGGGCGATGGGCACCGAACCCTCGCGAACCGTCCCAATTGTCCGCGCGTCGGGACGGTCCCGTTCGGCGAACGGACGGTGAACGGAAACCGGCCAACTTTCTCGGGTCCACATCGGGTGGATCATGTTTGCGCAGGTCAGGTGCCCTTCGGTAGGGCTGGGTTGGTTCTCGTCCACAGTCGGATCAACAGCCTGTGCACATGACAGCCGGGGTGTTCCACCGGGTTATCCCCAGGGACTGTGTACGGCGGGGTTCCCGGCGTCCCTTGGGGCCCGTAGCGTCGACCGCTGCGTCCGATTCAGGTGACTCCCGGCAGCCGGTCGGGTCGGTGGGCCGAGCGGGTTTGTGGGCGCGCATCCGTACCGTCGCAGGCAGCATCCGAGAAGGAGTCCGTTGGTGAGCATCGCCGAGCTGCCGCAGGAGCCCTACGCGATCGACGAGGGCTGGGCGCGGTCGGGCCTAGGTGGCGGTGGCGGTGGCGACCGCACGCCGCCGCAGGACAACGACGCCGAGCAGTCGGTCATCGGCGCGATGCTGCTGAGCAAGGACGCGATCGCCGACGTCATCGAGACGGTGCGTGGTGGGGACTTCTACCGGCCCGCGCACGAGACGATCTTCGACGCGATGATCGACCTCTACGGCCGCGGCGAGCCGGTGGACCCGGTCACCACCTCCGCCGAGCTGCAGCGGCGCGGCGAGCTCGGCCGGGTCGGCGGGGCGCCGTACCTCCACACCCTGTCGGCCAGCGTGCCGATCGCGGCGAATGCCGGCTACTACGCGGGCATCGTCCGCGAGAAGGCGATCCTGCGTCGGCTGGTGGACGCGGGGACACGCATCGCCCAGATGGGGTACGCCGCCGAGGGTCAGGTCGACGACGTGGTCGACCGGGCCCAGGCCGAGGTCTACAACGTGACCGATCGACGAGCGTCGGAGGACTACGCGCCGCTCTCGGAGATCATGGAGGGCACCCTCGACGAGATCGAGGCGATCAACAACCGCGATGGCGAGCTGGTCGGGGTGCCGACCGGCTTCGCCGATCTCGACGAGCTCACCAACGGGCTGCATCCGGGTCAGATGGTGATCGTCGCCGCCCGGCCGGCTGTCGGCAAGTCGACCCTGGCCCTGGACCTGTGCCGCTCGGCGTCGATCCAGCACAACCTGGCCAGCGTGATCTTCTCCCTGGAGATGACCCGCAACGAGATCACCATGCGGCTGCTCGCGGCGGAGGCGAAGATCCCGCTCAACCACATGCGCAACGGCAACATGACCGACGACGACTGGCAGCGGCTGGCCCGCAAGATGGGCGAGGTCTCCTCGGCGCCGCTGTTCATCGACGACTCGCCGAACATGACGATGATGGAGATCCGCGCCAAGTCCCGTCGACTGAAGCAACGCCATGACCTCCGGCTGATCGTCATCGACTACATGCAGCTGATGACGTCGGGCAAGAAGGTCGAGTCACGGCAGGTCGAGGTCTCGGAGTTCTCCCGCCAGATCAAGCTGCTCGCCAAGGAGCTCGAGGTCCCCGTCGTCGCGCTCGCCCAGCTCAACCGCGGCCCGGAGCAGAGGTCCGACAA
>JBOHDW010000338.1:0-2655 GCA_050700795.1 Nocardioidaceae bacterium
CCCTGCAGCAGGTGGGATCGCGGCTGATCGACCAGGTCGTCGGGGTGGCCTGCATGGTCACCCGGCTCGACGCGGGCAGCGCGGCGAACGTGGTGCCGGCCGGGGCGAGCGGCTCGGGGACGCTGCGCACGCTGCGGGCCGAGGACCGGGAGCGCGGGCTCGCCGCGCTCACCACGATCGCGGAAAGCACCGCGGCGGGTTACGGCTGCACCGCGACCGTCTCCACCCGGTGGAGCGAGCCGCCCCTCGCGAACGACGCGGAGCTCGCGACTCGGGCGGCCGGGCTGCTCACCGCGATGGGCCACCCCGTCGACCGGGAGTGGCGCTCCTTCGGCTCCGACGACTTCGCGCACTACTGCGAGTCCGTGCGCGGGTTGATGGTCTTCGTGGGGACCGGCGACGAGCGGGGCGGGCTGCACAGCGCGACGTACCTGCCCGCGGACGCCTTGATCGTGACCGTCGCGGACGCCCTGATCGCCGGCTACTGCGCCACCCTCTGACCGTGATCCCGCTGGAAGCGACGTTGCTTTCGAGCCGGGTCGACGGTCAGCAGGAGACCTCCTTGGTCTTCGGGACCGTCCCGGAGACCAGGTACGCGTTGACGGTGTTGTCGACGCAGGAGTTGCCGACGTGGTAGCCCGTGTGACCGTCCCCGTTCCTCTTGATGAGTACGGCGGAGGTCAGCTGCCTGGCCAACGCGCGCGCCCATGACAGCGGCGTCACGGGGTCACGCGTGGTACCGATCACCAGCAGCGGTGGTGCGCCAGGGGCATGGATCGGTGCGCCGACCACCCCGGTGTGGATCGGCCACTGCGCACAGGCGTCCAGCCCGAACGCGAGGATCCGGCCGAACGTCGGCGAGGCCTTCTCGAACTCGGGGAAGTACCGCGCCACGCGGCCGCTCGGAATGGCGTCGTCGTGGTCGAGGCAGTTGATCGCGTAGAGCGCCTGGATCGCGTTGTCGGTGTAGCTGTTCCCGCTGCGGTGCGTGTAGGCATCGGACAGCAGGAGGAGCACCGAGCCGTTCCCGGCGAAGGCGCCCTTGAGGCCGAGGTCGAGGTACGACCAGGTCGAACGGTTGTAGAGCGGAGCCCAGATGCCGAGCACGGCCAACCCCTCGGTGAGTCGGCGACCGGACGTGGTCGGCAGCGGTTTCGCGTCGGTCGTGGAGAGCAGCGTGTCGATCCGGGCGATCCCGGCGTCGACGGTGGCCCCCAGGAAACAGCTCCCCTTCGCCACACAGTTCGCGACGTACGAGCGGAGGGCGACCTGGAACGACCTCGCCTGGAACAGGCTCAGCTGGAGCGTCGACAGCCCGGGGTCAAGCGCTCCGTCGAGCACCATCCGGCCGACCCGCTTGGGGAACAGCCCCGCGTATGTCGCCCCGAGGAAGGTGCCGTACGACGACCCGAAGTAGTTGAGGGTGGGCTCGCCCAGCAGCGCGCGGATCACGTCCATGTCCTTGGCCGCCTCGACGGTGGAGATGTGCGCCGCGAGGTCACCGCTGAGCCTGACGCAACCGGTGCCGAGCTGTCGGAGCAGCGCGTCGTTCTCTCGGACCTCGGCGGGGGTGTCAGGGTCGGGGTCGGAGGCGAGGAACCGGTCGGTCTGCTTCGTGTCGAGGCATCGGATCGGCGTACTCTGCCCGACCCCGCGCGGGTCGAACCCGACGATGTCGTAGGAACGCAGCACCACCGGGGAGAAGTACGACGGGGCCTGCTCGGCCTCGGACAGCCCGGACTCGCCGGGGCCGCCCGGGTTGACCACCAGCGCGCCGACCTTGTCCGCCTGGTCGGTGGCCGGCACCTTCACGAGCGCCAGCGAGATCGCCTGCCCGGCCGGCTTCGCGTAGTCGAGCGGGACCCGGATGTGGGCGCACTGGTCACCGCCCTGGCAGCCGGTCCAGCTCACCTTCTGGTCGTAGTACGCCGCCAGCGACGGCGGCTCTTCGCCGGTCGCTCCGCTGCTGGGCACCGGACTGGGCGAGAGGCTCTGGCCGGCGCCCGACGGGTGACCGAGGGCGTCGCACCCGCTGACCAGGAGTACCAGTGCGACAACGATCAGCAGCGCGCGGCGAGACACACGCACCACTCTAGGGCGCTAGGGGATGCGCGCGGACACCATCAGCGACTCGAGCGCGAGCAACGGCGTGGTGTTGAACTCCATCATCTGTTCGCGGGCCTCGAAGACGGCGTCGATGCGCCGGAGGTTGCCTTCGGGGGTGGACATCCGGGCGAGCTCCTCGATCCCTGGGCGCAGCTCCTCGTTGATCAGCTCCCCGTGGGCGCCGGTCTGCACCAGGATCGTGTCGCGGTAGACGGACAACAGGTCGCCGAGGCACCGGTCGACCACGTCGATGACCCGTCGCTTGGCCCGCTGCTTCTGGCTCTCGGCGAGCGACTTGTGCGCGGCCCGGTAGGTGCGCGAGGCCTTCGCGGCCCGGTCGGAGCCGTACGTCGCGTCCAGGTCGTCGAGCTCACGAGTGTTCACCTGCTCGGTGATCGAGGCGGTCTCGAGGTTCGCGATCTCCATCAGGTTGGCCGCGGCGTTCAGGCAGGCCCCGAGTGAGGTCAGCCCGGCGGGGATCTTGAGCACCTCGTGCCGGCGGTTGCGGAAACCCTCGTCGGTGGCCAGGGCCCGGGCTCGACCGATGTG
>JBOHDW010000339.1:0-5367 GCA_050700795.1 Nocardioidaceae bacterium
GCAGGACCCCGAGAACACCGCGAAGCTCCTCGAGGGCCCCGCGCGCGTCGGCGGCGATGTCAGCCAGGACGCCACGCGCTTCGGGCTCGAGGCCGGGATGGGTGTACGGCGCGGTCTCGGCTCTCACCGCGATCAGGCTCACGTGATGCGCGACCACGTCGTGAAGGTCGCGCGCCAGTCTGGCCCGCTCGCCAACGGCGGCCGCCTCCCCGTCGACGACCGCCGAACGTCGCGCGAGGTCTGCCTCGTGCTTCGCCGCGCGAGCGGCCGAACGAAGCCACATCGCGGCCGCGAACGAGAGAGCCACGACGACTGCGTAGATCGCCGGGAGCTGAATGCGTTGCGTGGAGTCCCAGTCAGCGGGGGCACCCACCTGGATCTGGGCGCCGTCGGGCACCAGCATCGTCGTGGGAGTCGTGACCAGCAACACGATGGTGCCGACCGCGAGCACGGCCGCCACAAGCGACTGTCGAACGCTCCGCCAGGTCCCGACCGCCGCCACCGCGACAAGTCCGCAGAACGTGGTGAAGGGCCACTGGTGCCCGACGAGCGCCGCGGTCGACAGCGGGAGAACCGCCAGAAACGTCGCCATCGGCACCCACCGAAGCGCGACCAGTGGTGCCGCGGTGAGTAGGAGGCCGCCCATCCACCCAACCGCGCTCACATAGTGCGGCAGGCCATAGGAATAAGGGTTCCAGGGGCCGGGAGGCGTGGTGATCCGCGCCACGAAGAGCAGCAGCGAACAGATCGTCGCGAGCAGGAAGTATCTGAACGGGATTCGCAGGAACTTCCCGAGAATTCGCTCGAAGGTGGACAGCAACTCGTGGGGTGGAGAGATTGCCGAATCGTCGGTCATCTGGGAATCGTCCCCTGCGACAAGGAGTCACACCACCCTCGTTCGGGGGATTCGCCGACCACCCGGGGGAGGGACTACTCCGGCCGCAACGTCGGGAACAGAATCGTCTCGCGGATTCCGGCCCCGGTGAGCAACATGATGAGCCGGTCGACACCGATCCCGATCCCACCCGCGGGAGGCATGCCGTACTCCATCGCCTTCAAGAAGACCTCGTCGAGCTCCATCGCCTCCGGGTCGCCGGCGGCCGCGAGCCGAGACTGCTCCACGAGGCGTTCGCGCTGGATGACCGGGTCGTTGAGCTCGGAGTACGCCGCCGCCAGCTCGACGCCGTTGATGACCAGGTCCCAGGCCTCGTTCAGCCCGGGGATGCTGCGATGCGGCTGGGCAAGTGGCTTGACCCTCTCCGGGTAGTCCATCACGAACGTAGGCTGCAGCAGCGACTCCTCGACGAGCTGCTCGTAGAGCTCCACCACGATCTCGGCGGCGCCCCACCCGTCCTGCACGGTGACGTCGTGCTTGTCCGCGAGTGTTCGCAGCGTCGCCTCGTCCGTGTCCACGTCCAGGACTTCGCCGACCGCCTCAGAGACGAGCGCCAGGATCGGTGCCTCGCGCCATTCGCCGAGTAGGTCGATCTCGACGCCGTTGCGACCGGTGACCGTCGTGCGTCCGATCGTGTTCGCCGCCTCGCGGACCATCGCCTTGGCCAGGTCGATCATGGAGTACTGGTCGCCGTACGCCTGGTACGCCTCGAGCATCGAGAACTCGGCCGCGTGGGTGGAGTCGAGCCCCTCGTTGCGGAACGTCCGGCCGATCTCGTAGACCCGGTCGACGCCGCCGATCATGGCCCGCTTGAGGTCGAGCTCGAGGGCGATCCGGAGCAGCATGTCCTGGTCGAACGCGTTGAGGCGGGTGCGGAACGGCCGGGCGGCCGCGCCGCCGTTGGTGAGCTGCAGGATCGGGGTCTCGACCTCGACGAACCCCCGCCCGTCCAAGGTAGCGCGCAGCGATCTCAGCACCGCGGCCTTGGTGCGGACCATCTCACGCGCGTCCGGACGGAGAAGCATGTCGACGTAGCGGAGCCGCACCCGCGCCTCGTCGGACAGGGGCCGGTGCTCGTTGGGCAGCGGCCGAAGCGCCTTCGCGGCCAACGACCAGGTCGTCGCCTGCACGGACAGCTCGCCGCGTCGGCTGGTGACGATCTCACCGGTCACCGCCAGCAGGTCACCGAGGTCGACGTCGGCCTTGAAGTCGGCAAGCGACCGGTCGCCGACGTCGGCCTGCGAGACCATCACCTGCACCTCGGCGCCGGCGCCCTCGCGTAGTCGGACGAAGCAGAGCCTCCCCGTGTTGCGCAGGAAGATCACCCGGCCCACCACCGAGACGACGTCGCCCGTCCGGGTGTCCGGGTCGAGCCGACGGGCGTCGTACCGTTCCCGGAGTTCGGCGAAGGTGTGCGTGACCGGCACGTTGATGGGGTACGGCGCGCGGCCCTCGGCGATCAGGCGCGCGCGCTTTGCCCGGCGCACCCTCATCTGCTCCGGCAGGCTCTCCTCCGCCTCGGTCATGCGGTCACCCTATCCACCGCGTTGTCGGTGCTCGGACCGGAGATATCCGGTCCAACTGTGACCTCTCGGGGTCAGGTGTTGCGGGTGAAGACGATCTCGAGGCCAAGCAGGGTCAGCCACGGTTGGTGGTCGGTGAAACAGGTGCACTCCTCGACGACGATGGAGGCGAGGCCACCGGTCGCGATCACGTTGACCTCGCCGGGCGCGAGGCCGAGCTCGGCGATCATCCGTCCAACGATCCCGTCGACCTGGCTGGCCACTCCGAAGAGGATCCCGGACTGCAGCGCCTCGACGGTGTTCTTGGCGATCACCGACCGGGGCCGCAACAGCTCGACCTTGCGCAGCTGGGCGCCACGCTCACCCAGCGCCTCCAACGAGATGTCGATGCCGGGCGAGATGGCCCCACCGACGTACTCACCGCGCGAGGACACGACGTCGAAGGTGGTCGCGGTGCCGAAGTCCACGACGATGGAGGCGCCGTCGTACAGCTGCGCAGCGGCGAGCGCGTTGACGATCCGGTCCGAGCCGACCTCGCGAGGGTTGTCCATCAACACCGGCAGCCCGGTCCGGACACCCGGTTCTACGACCACGTTGCGCACGTCTCCGTAGTAGGCGCGCATCATGTCGCGCCACTCGTGCAGCACCGCGGGGACCGTCGAACACACCGACACACCGAGCAGGGGTTCCTCCACGACGGAGTCGGTCAGCAGCGCCCTGAGCAGAACCCCCCACTCGTCGGCGGTACGACGCTCGTCGGTGGCCACCCGCCAGTGGTCGAGGACCGCGCCCTCGTCGATGAGCCCGACCGTCGTGTGGCTGTTGCCGATGTCGGCGCAGAGCAACATCTCACTCCCCCAGCCGGACGGCGACATTGTCGATCAACCGGGTGTCGCCGATGGGGGCAGCCACCAGCAACCGCGCCGGTCCGGTCGTGGGAGCCGGCACCAGGTCCGGGGACGTCAGGGCGAGGTAGTCGACGCTGATGGGTGGGTGACTCGCCAGCTCCGACTGGGCCGCCGCGAGGACGCCCTCGGCGCCCGCGGCCCCGTTCGCAGCACCGGCTCGCAGCGCCCGCGACAGCCGAACCGCGGCCCGCCGGTCCGTGGCGTCGAGGAAGGCGTTCCGGGACGAGAGGGCCAGCCCGTCGGGTTCTCGCACCGTCGGACCCGCGACGATCCCCACGTCCAGGCAAAGGTCCGCCACCATCCTGCGGATCAGAACCAGCTGCTGGTAGTCCTTCTCGCCGAACACCGCCACGTCGGGAACGACCAGACCCAGCAGCTTGGCCACGACGGTGAGCACGCCGCGGAAGTGGGCGGGGCGGCGTACCCCTTCCAGGATCGCGGCGAGCGGCCCGGGGTCGACGGTGACCATGGGCTCACCGTCGGGGTACACCCCCTCCACCGAGGGTGCGAACACCACGGCCGCGCCGTTGGCGGCGCACACCTCGAGATCGGCGTCGAAGGCGCGGGGGTAGCGGTCCAGATCCTCCCCGGGTGCGAACTGCATCGGGTTCACGAAGACGGACACCACCACGGTGTCCGCGTTCCTTATCGCCGCCCGGATCAGGCCGGCGTGGCCCTCATGCAGGGCGCCCATCGTCGGCACGAGCGCGACTGTGCCGCCCTCACGTCGTACGCCGGCGAGTGCCGTGGCCAGCTCCGCGCGACCGTGCACCACGAGGGGTCGGCCGGGCGCACGCTCGGCCAGTCCGTTCACGCGCGCTGCGTGGCGCGGGCCATCGCCTCGTCAAGGATGCCGATCAGCTTCGCGGCGCGGATGGGCAGTAGGCGCCCGTCGGCCATGGCCCGGTTCGCCGTGGCTCGGGCCATCGCGACGTACGACTCGAGCGTCCCGGGCGCGGTCGCGGTGATGTCGGCCAGATGCGCACGGACGGTCTCCACGTCACCGCGCACGATCGGGCCGGTGAGCGCCGCGTCACCGTAGGTCAGCGCGTTGTCGAGGGCGGCGTTCAGCAGCGGTCGAAGGGTTGCCGCCGGATTCTCCGCGCCCGACGCGCTCAACAGCTCCATCGCCTGCGCCACGAGGGTGACCAGGTGGTTCGCCCCGTGCGCGAGCCCCGCGTGATAGAGCGTGCGCAACTCCTCGCGCACCCACACGACGGTGCCGCCGAGGTCACGGACCAGCCGGGTGGCGAGATCACGCGTGTCGGGGGCCGCCGTGACGCCGTACACCGTGCCGGGCAGGCGGCTGAGGTCGAGGTCGGTGCCGGTGAAGGTCATCGCGGGGTGGATCGCCAGCGCTCGGGCACCCAGCTCGGTGGCAGGGTCGAGAACCGCGAGGCCGTGCTTGCCGGAGGTGTGGACGACGAACTGGCCCGCCCGGATCGCGCCACTGGCCGCGAGCATCGCCACCACATTGGGGAGCATGTCGTCGGGGACGGTGAGGAGCAGCAGGTCGCACGAGCGGGCCACGGCGCTGGGCTTGTCGACCCGGACGCCGGGGAGCAGCGTCTCGATGCGGGTGCGGGAGGCCGCCGACTCACCGGCGACCGCGGCGATCTCGTATCCGGGAACCTGGCGAAGAGCGGCAGCCAGGACGGCTCCGACGCGACCGGCGCCGACCACCCCAATGCTGAGGGTCTGCATGATGTGTGCCTTTCGTTCCAGTCCCTGGCGGGTACCGGACGGGTGACAACAGTGCAAACACAGCCTACGGCGTCCGGATTCCAGGGAAAACGTGCCGATGCGGTGGCCTATGTCACGCCCTCGCCCCTGGTTCGCGCTGTGGAACGGTACGGCTGTCCCGGATCCGCTCGTCGGCCGTTCCGTTCCACAGCTCGCTGATCACCCGCCCGCCGCCGTACCCGCGCCTCGGCCTTGCCAGGCTGTGATCCCGGCGGAATCCGGTCTGTGCCAGCCGGGTTCAAGGCGGCAAGGATGGGGGCGGTACGGCGATCGGCCAGCTCCCTGCCCGGGGCCACTC
>JBOHDW010000340.1:0-3996 GCA_050700795.1 Nocardioidaceae bacterium
GGCGCACATGGTGCACGGTTCGAGGGTCACCACGAGCGTGCAGCCGTCGAGCCGCCACCCGCCTCGCGCCCGCGCGGCCTCGCGCAGCGCGATGATCTCGGCGTGCGCCGTCGGGTCGGCGTACGCCTCGCGCTCGTTGCGGCCGCGTCCGACCAGCCGCCCCTGCTCATCGAGTACGACGGCCCCGACCGGCACGTCCGGCGTACCCAACTCAACAAGGGCGGCACGCGCCTCGTCGAGGGCCAGCCGCATCGCGTCGACCCAGTCGTCGGCCCGGTTCATCCGTTGGCGGCCGCGCCGACGGTCTCGTCGTAGAGCCGACCGAAGCCGAGCTTCGTGGCGATGTCGCCGAGCATCTCGTCGGGGTAGAGCTCGAAGTCGTCGAGCAGCGCGCCCATGTCCATCGCGCCCATGCCCAGGTCGTCGACGATGGCCAGGTCGCCTGCCGGCACCTGCTCGTCCTCGTCGTCGGGAAAGGGCAGCTCGAGACGTTCGATGACCGCACGGGCGATCGGCCAGTCCGCGGCCGCCGTGACGTCCGACAGGAGCAGCCGGGTCTCGGGTCCGAGGACCCGCACCAGCAGGAAGAAGTCCTCGTCGATCGAGACCAGGCCGAGCGAGCCACCATCGCCCGGCCAGCGGCGCAGCTCGGCGGCGAACGCGTCGAGCTCCCCGACGGTGTCCGGGGAGAGCTCCTCGAGCTGCCAGACGCCCTCCTCGCGGTAGGCGACCAGCACGAAGTCGACCCCCTCGGCATTCGCCTGGGACTCGTCCGACATCGCGATCTCCCTGTGCTGGCAGGTGTTGCTGAACTCGAGGATGACAGAGTGCCCGGTCTCGCACCAGGCCTGTCGGCGACGCTAGGTTGACGTCCATGCGCATCCATGTGGCCGACCACCCGCTCATCGCCCATAAGCTCACCATGCTGCGCGACGAGGGGACCGGATCGCCCGTGTTCCGGCAGTTGGCCGACGAGCTGGTCACCCTCTTGGCCTACGAGGCGACCCGAGACGTCCGGGTCGAGAGTGTGTCGGTCCAGACACCCGTGGCCGCCGCCCAGGGGGTGCGGCTGGCGTCGCCGAAGCCGCTTGTGGTGCCGATCCTTCGGGCCGGGCTCGGGATGCTCGACGGGATGATGCGCCTGCTGCCGACCGCCGAGGTCGGGTTCTTGGGAATGGTCCGCGACGAGGAGACGCTCAAGGCCTCGACGTACGCCGAGCGGCTGCCCGAGAACCTCAAGGGCCGGCAGTGCTACGTGCTCGACCCGATGCTGGCCACCGGGGGGACGCTCGCGACAGCGATCCGCTTCCTGACCGACCGCGGCGCCGATCACATCACGGCGATCTGCCTCCTGGCCGCGCCCGAAGGGTGCGAGCGGCTCGAGCGGGAGCTCGACGGGCTCGGCGTACCCGTCACGGTGGTGACCGCCGGCCTCGACGAGAAGCTGAACGATAAGGGGTACATCGTCCCGGGCCTCGGTGACGCCGGCGACCGCCTCTACGGCATCGTCGGCTGACCCGGCTCGAACGCCGACCCGGCTCGGACGCAACCGACGTCAGAGGGCCTTGAGGGCGCTCAACAGCTTGGTCAGGGAGTCCTTGGCGTCGCCGAAGAGCAGGGTGGTCTTGGGGTCGAAGAGCAGCTCGTTCTCGATCCCGGCGAACCCGGGGCGCATCGACCGCTTGAGGAAGACGACCTGCTGGGCCTCGTCGGCGTTGAGGATCGGCATCCCGTAGATCGGCGCCCCCGGCGTGGTCTTCGCGGCCGGGTTCACCACGTCGTTGGCCCCCACCACGAGTACGACGTCGGTCTGCTTGAACTCTCCGTTGATCTGGTCCATCTCCTTGAGCTGCTCATAGGGGACCTGCGCCTCGGCGAGCAGCACGTTCATGTGTCCGGGCATCCGGCCGGCCACCGGATGGATCGCGTAGTCGGTGGTGATCCCGCGTTTGCCGAGCTCGTCGACCAGCTCGCGCAACGTGTGCTGCGCCTGCGCGACCGCCAGGCCGTAGCCGGGCACGATGATCACCCGATGGGCGTAGTTGAGCAGGATCGCCACGTCCTGGGGACCCCCCGAGCGCACCGGTCGGTCGGAGACCTCCGCGCTGCCGAGGGTCGAGCCGCCCTTCAACGCCCCGAAGAGGATGTTGCTCACCGAGCGCCCCATCGCGCCGGCCATCAGCAGGGTCAGGAACGTGCCGCTCGCCCCGACCAGCGTGCCGCCCACGAGCAGCAGCGTGTTGCTGAGGACGTACCCGCCCGCCGCGACCGTCAGCCCGGTGAACGCGTTGAGCAACGAGATCACGATCGGTACGTCGGCCCCGCCCACCGGAAGCACCAGGAGTACGCCGAGCGCGAGACCGACCAGGCACAAGACGACCGCGAGGAGCTCGACGGGGCCGATGACCGTCTTCACCGCCAGCACGACCGCCACGACCAGCCCAGCGCCGAACACCAGCGGAAGGCCGGGGAAGAGCACCGGCCGCGACGTCATCAGCTCCTGCAGCTTGGCGAAGGTGACCATCGAGCCGGCGAACGAGACCGACCCGACCAGGATCGTGAACGCCGTCGCGCCAAGGGTCACCCGGGACGGCCCCGTGCCGATCATCTCGCCGAGCTCGAGCAGTGCCACCAGCGCCGCCGCCCCGCCGCCGACGCCGTTGAACAGCGCGACCATCTGCGGCATCTGGGTCATCTGCACCCGACGCGCGCCGATCACGCCACCCGCCGTACCGATCGCCACCGCGAGCAGGATCAACGGGATCCGGCCCGCGTGCAGGTGCGCGTAGAAGAAAACGATCGTGCAGCCGACCACCGCGCCGGCCGCACCGATCAGGTTCCCGGCTCGGGCGTGCTTGGGGGATGACAACCCCTTCAGGGCAAGGATGAAGCAGACGGCGCACGCGAGGTAGGTGAGCTGGACCCAGACCGGGGTCATCCTCGTTCCTCGCCGGGGTCGACGGGCTTGCGGCGGCGGGTGAACATCTGCAGCATCCGGTCGGTCACCACGAAGCCGCCGACCATGTTCACCGCCGCGAGTACGACGGCCACCAGCCCCACGACGAAGCCCGCGGTGCTGTGCGTCGTACCGGCCACAATGATCGCGCCGAGCAAGATGATGCCGTGAATGGCGTTCGCGCCCGACATCAGGGGCGTGTGCAGCGTCGAGGACACCTTCGAGATCACCTCGGTGCCGACAAAGATGCTCAGCACGAAGATCGTCAGCCAGACCACCTCAGGATTCATCGGGTCCTCCCTCCAGTGCCGAGCGGGTCGGCTCGTGCAGGATCGTGCCGGCGTGCGTCACGCACGAGCCGGCCACGATCTCGTCATCGAAGTCCGGTGCGAACGAGCCGTCGCGAGTCATCAGGGTCACCATGTTGACGATGTTCTGTGCGTAGAGTCGCGAGGCCGGGCCGGGCATCTGCGCCGGGACGTTCTCGCCGCCCCATACCAATGCATTGCCCACGCGGACCACCTCGCCCGGTCGGGAGCCCTCGACGTTGCCGCCGCTCTCCGCGGCCAGGTCCACCACCACCGAACCGGGGCCCATCTGCTCGACCATCTCGGAGGTCACCAGCATCGGTGCCCGGCGGCCGGGGACGGCCGCGGTCGTGATCAGCGCGTCCGCCGCGGCGATGTACGGCGTGAGCAGCTCGCGTTGTCTCGCCGCGCGGTCCTCGGTCATCTCGCGTGCGTAGCCGCCGGTGCCCTCCAGGGTCTGCAGCTCGAGGTCGATCGACTGGGCGCCCATCGATCTGATCTCCTCCGCCGCGGCGGCCCGGACGTCGTACGCCTTCACGACCGCGCCCAGCCGCCTGCAGGTCGCGATCGCCTGCAGCCCGGCCACCCCCGCGCCCAGGACCACGACCTCGGCCGGCGGGACGGTGCCGGCGGCGGTCATGTTCAGCGGGAAGAAGCGGCGCAGCATCTCCGCGGTCACGATCGCGCAGCGGTAGCCGGAGACGAGCGCCTGCGACGACAGCGCGTCCATCG
>JBOHDW010000341.1:0-2460 GCA_050700795.1 Nocardioidaceae bacterium
GCGCGGGGACGTCGTACTGCGCCAACCGGCCGCCGACCGCGAAGACGGCGACCCGGTCGCCCATCTTAACCGCCTCGTCGATGTCGTGGGTCACCATCATCACCGTCTTGCCCAGCCCGCCTTGCAGGCGCAGGAACTCGTCTTGCAGGCGAGCCCGAACGATCGGGTCCACCGCCGCGAACGGCTCGTCCATCAGCAACACCGGCGGGTCGGCGGCCAGCGCTCGAGCGACCCCCACGCGTTGGCGCTGTCCGCCCGACAGCTGGCCGGGGTAGCGGTCGGCGTACACACCCGGCTCGAGCCCGACCAGCTCGAGGAGCTCGTCCGCCCGCGCGCGCGCCTTCTTCCGGTCCCACCCCAGCAGGGCCGGAACCGTCGCGACGTTCGCGCGGATCGTCTGATGGGGGAAGAGACCGACCTGCTGGATGACGTAGCCCATCCGCCGCCTCAGCGCCACCGGGTCCGTGTGGGTGATGTCCTGGCCGTCGAGGAAGATCTGACCGGTGGTCGGCTCGATGAGTCGGTTGACCATCTTCAGTGTCGTGGACTTCCCGCACCCGGACGGACCCACGAGGACGACGACCTCCCCTCGCGGGACGTCGAGGTCGAGGTGGTGGACGGCCACGGTGCCGTCCGGATAGGTCTTCCCTACGCCCGAGAGCCGAATCATCGGCTCTTCGGTAACGTCCATGCCGTGACCCTACTAGGCGCCGCGGTCGGATCTGTCGTCCCGGCAACCGCGCAAAGCTGCTACAGCCGGGAGGTCAACCACTGGTTCTGCACGAGCTATCTCTCCGCCTTCAAGGGCAGCCTGACCTCCGCCACGACCCAGCATCTGTGGATCACGCTCGCCGCGGTGGGGCTCGGCATCGTGGTCGCCCTTCCCCTCGCCCTGATCGCCCGCCGCTTCCGCCGACTGGAGTCGGGCATCCTGGCGGTCACCACCGGGATCTACACGATCCCGTCGTTGGCCCTGTTTCCGCTGATGGTGCCCTTCACCGGGCTGACGCCCTGGACCGTCATCGTCGGGCTTGCCCTGTACTCGTTGACGATTCTCGTGCGAAACACTCTCGAGGGGTTGCGCGCGGTTCCCGACGAGGTGCGCGAATCCGCCGTCGGACTGGGGTACTCCCCGACAAGGCTGCTCTTCGGGGTCGAGCTGCCGCTGGCCCTCCCGGTCCTCATGGCCGGCGTGCGGATCGCGACGGTGTCGACCGTCGCGCTGACCACGGTCGGGGCGATCGTGGCGTACGGCGGCCTCGGGAACCTGCTCGCCGACGGTGTCTCGTCCAACTTCAAGGCGCAGGTGCTGGCGGCAAGCCTGCTGTGCGTGCTGCTGGCGTTCGCGCTGGACGGCGTCCTCGTCGTGGCGCAACGCCTGCTGACGCCGTGGACCAGGCGGGGGTGACGAGCCTTGCTGAACGACGCATGGAGCTACTTGAGCGATGGGGCGAACTGGTCGGGCTCCGACGGGATCACCCAGCTGTTCCTGCAGCAGCTGTTGCTCACGATCACCGCCCTCGCGATCTCGGTCGTGGTCGGACTGCCCTTGGCCCTGTGGTTGGGCCACCTCGGGCGCGGCGGCACCCTCGCGATCAACGTGACCAACATCGGGCGGGCGATTCCGACCTTCGCGGTGCTCGTCATCCTCAGTGTGGGACCGGCCGGCACCGCCGTACTCGGGCCGTATGGTCGAGCCGGTCTGGCCACCCTGATCGCGCTCGTCCTCTTCGCGCTGCCCCCGATCATCACCAACGGGTACGTCGCGATGCGGGAGGTCCCCGACGATGTCCGTGAGGCCGCCCGAGGCATGGGGATGCGAGGCGGTCAGTCCTTCCGGCGGGTCGAGCTGCCGCTGGCCGCACCTCTGGTGGTCGCCGGGATCCGGCTCGCCCTCGTCCAGGTCTGGGCAACTGCGACAATTGCGGCGTTGGTCGCCGGCCCGGGCCTCGGGCAGATCATCACCGACGGCTTCTACCACTCCAACTACGGAAAGGGCTTCGCCGGTGCGATCGTGGTCGGTGCGGTGGCGCTGGTGCTGGAGGTCGGCGCGGCCTGGGTCCAGCGGCTGGCCGACCCGATGCGCCGTCCCCGCCGTAACGAACGCACACCGAACATTGCGATTGTCGGCGCAGGGTGATTGCGTAGTGTTCGGACTCGGCACTCGGCCGAGCCCTGCTAACCGGACACGCGTGGCCTCTCGCCACGGGACACAGAAGGTGGAACCCCATGTTCGTACGTCGCACCCTGCTGACCGCGCTGGCAGCGGGCACCCTCGTCCTCACCGCGGCCTGCGGTGGAAGCTCGGGCTCGGGTTCCGCATCCAACAAGGGCAGCCTGACCATCTCCGGCCAGAACTTCCCCGAGGCCACGTTGATGGCCGACATGTACCAACAGCTCCTGCAGAAGGACGGCTACACCGTCTCGGTGAAGCTGGTCGGCACCCGCGACGTCTACATG
>JBOHDW010000342.1:0-2651 GCA_050700795.1 Nocardioidaceae bacterium
TCGAACAGCTCCAGGTGCGGGTAGGCGCCCTTCCGGCGTGTGGTCATCACCTGGTACGTCGCGATGGTGACCGGCCGAACCTCCTTGCGGGAGCCGGAGTACTCGCCGATCTCGTCCTCGGTCAGTGAGGTCCGGGCGAGCAGCTCGTGCTTCCACTGGCGGGCCGCTACCGTGTTGGTCACCAGGATCAGCGTCGTCGCCTTCGCTCGCGCCATGGCGGCCGCGCCGACGATCGTCTTGCCGGCCCCACAGGGGAGGACGACCACCCCGGAACCGCCGTGCCAGAACGACTCGGCGGCGTCGCTCTGGTAGCCGCGCATCACCCAGCCGTTCTCGATGAGCTCGATGGGGTGGGCCTCGCCGTCGACGTACCCGGCGGCGTCCTCGGCCGGCCAGCCCAGCTTCAGCAGCGCCTGCTTGAGGTTCCCGCGCTCCGACGGGTGCACCGCGACGGTGGCGGCGTCGATGCGGGCACCCAGCATCGGGGCGACCTTCCTCGCGCGCAGCACCTCCTCGAGGACGGGGCGGTCGTTCGCGACCAGCACCAGCCCGTGGGAGGGGTGCTTCTCGAGGCGCAGCCGGCCGTAGCGGGCCATCGTCTCGGCGATGTCGACCAGCAGGGCGTGCGGGACGGCGTACCGGCTGAAGCTCAGCAGGGTGTCCACCACCTGCTCGGCGTCATGGCCCGCCGCCCGGGCGTTCCACAGACCGAGCGGGGTGAGCCGGTAGGTGTGGACGTGCTCGGGGGAGCGTTCGAGCTCGGCGAACGGCGCGATCGCCTTGCGCGCGTCGGACGCGCGTGGGTGGTCGACCTCGAGCAGCAGCGTCTTGTCGGACTGGACGATCAGCGGACCCGTCGAGCCGTCGCTCATGCGGTCGCCGTCGCGGCTTCGGCGGCCTTCTGACGGGCACGGTAGGCCGCCACGTTGGCGCGGGACGAACAACGATCCGAACAGTAGCGGCGTGACTGGTTCGGGGAGGTGTCGACGAAGACGTTCGTGCACGGGCTCGCGTCGCACACCCCGAGCCGGGTCGCCCCCAGGTCGCACACCAGGGTGGACAGGCCCATCAGCGACTCCGCGATGAGCAGCTCGGCGACCGACGACTGCCGGTCGGCGACGTGCATGTGCCATCGCCCGGCCTCGTGGCCGGCGATGTACGGCGTCACGGGATGTTTGGCCAGCAGCTGGTTGAGCTGGTCGACCACCGCCGCCTCGTCACCTCCGTTAGAGGCCTCGAAGACGGGCCGCAGCTCCTTGATGAACCGGCGCAACGCGGTGGCGTCCCGCTCGGTCACGCTCTTGTGCAGCCAGGCCCGGGCGTCGAGGAAGGCGATCAGCCGCTGCGCATCGGCCAGGTCGGCGTTCACCAACCAGGCGGAGCGCTCGGCGTAACGAACAAAGTCCACACCTGGATATTACCTGGGCACCCAACCAACCGTGCGGGTAAGCCCCACCACGACTCGTCAACGCAGAGGTCGGGGAGCGCCGACCCGGTAGCTCCTGCCGAGGCGCTCGGCGCGCAGCCGCTCGACCGCGGTCTCGGTGAGTGGGGCGAGCTCTCGCCCGGTCGCCTGCTGGACCAGGTGGTCGGCCAGCGCCGGGTTGCGCACGAGCACCGGCCCGTGCAGGTACGTCGCGACGACCGCTCCCTGCACCGCCCCCTCGGCGGCGTCGTGGCCGTTGCCGGTGCCGCTCACCACCCGGCCGAGCCGGCGCGCCGACGACCCGAGCCGGGCATCTCCTTGGTGGTTCTCGAACCCGCTCAACAAGGGGAGTGGCAGTCCGTCCGCCTCCGCTACCACCTCGCCGACGGCGCGGGTGCCGGGGAGCCGTCCACACCGGGCGTCCAGTAGCCCCAGCCCGGGACGGACGACGCCGTCCGGTCCCGTGAAGCACTCCGACAGGAGCTGGAACCCGGCGCACACCGCGAGGCAGGGTGCGCCGCGGCTCACCCCCTTTCTCAGCCCCCGGTCCGCCCTGAGTGCCTCCCAGGCGAGCAGCTGACTGGCATCCTCACCGCCCCCGAGCAGGTAGAGGTCGGCGGTCCCCGGCACGGGTTCGGAGGGTGAGACCTCGACGACCCGTGCCGACAGGCCGCGGGCCCGCGTCCGGTGGAGCAGGGCCAGCAGGTTGCCCCGGTCGCCGTACGTGCCGAGCAGCTCGGGGTAGACCAGGACGACGGTGAACGCCGGTTCGACGGGCGGCTTCCTCAACGCGGGATCCCCTTGTCCTCGCGGGTCAGCCACCGGTGCGCGGATTGGAAAGCGGTGTAGTTCGCGATCACGTCGACCCGACCGGCCGGCATCGAACGGAGCGCGGCCCCGAGGTCCGGGTACTGGTCGACAAGACCGAACTCGTCGATGCCGAGTCGGACCGCCATGTCGCTGCGCCGTCGGCCGCAGACGGCGACCCGTCGACCGCGGAGAGGCGAGAAGTCGACGTCATAGATCCATGAAGGGTCGCGACCGTCGACCCCGTCGGAGTTGAAGGCGATCACCACCGGGTTGGACGAGGCGGCGACCAGCTCGATGGCCTCCAGCCATCCGGCCGGGTTCTTCGCGAGGAGCAGCTGCACCGACCGGGAGTCGATCCGGTGGACGGCGTACCGCCCCGCCACCTGGTCGATTGTCTCCACCGCGCGCGCGGCGG
>JBOHDW010000343.1:0-8932 GCA_050700795.1 Nocardioidaceae bacterium
ACGTCGCACTCCAGCGCATCGGCCCCCTCCTCGATCGCCTTCACGTAGGCCCCGAGCGTGTGCTCTGCGGTGCTGTGGCTCGAACCCCGGTGCGCGACCACCTGGGGGCGATCGATCGCGCGGTGCATAGCCTCCATGGTGGCACCCCGACCGACGCGAACGGAGCGCGGCATGCGGGTTTACTCGGCTGACCCGTGAGTCAGCGTGTCAGGCCTTGGACCGCAGGAAGCTGCCGAAGTGCGGGACCGTGAAAGCGACACTTCCGCGCTCGGACGAGTAGACGAGTCCCTTCTTGATCAGTCCGTCCCGGGCCGGTGAAAGGCTCTGCGGCCGGCGACCGAGTGCCCCGGCCACCGCCGCGGTCGACACCGGCGCATCGCCGAGATCGGCGCCGAGCTCGGCCACGGCCCGCATGTAGTCCCGCTCGGCGGGGGTGGCCCGCTCGAAGCGGGCACCGAAGAAGCCGACGGCCAGCTCGGCCTCCGCGATCGGTGCGGCCTCCCTCACGTCATCGGTGGTGACCGGGCTGTCCAGCGCGACGTCCCAGACGACCTTCCCGTAGGCCTGGACGAAGTAGGGGTACCCCTCGGTCAGCCGGTACAGGTCGTCGAGCGCCGCCCCGTCGTAGTCGACCCGCTCGGTGGCGGCCGGCACGAGGAGGGCGCGGTCGGCCATCGCGCGTGGAAGGCGGTCGACCGCGACGTACCGGAAGAGCCGCTCGGCGTACGACTTGCTGGCCGCGAGCGCCGCCGGGAGGTGCGGAAGACCGGCTCCGACGACCACCACCGGCGCGCGTTGCTGGCTGATCTCGTGGCAGGCCCCGCACAGCGCCGCGAGCTCGGGGCCGGCCAGGTCCTGCATCTCGTCGATGAACAGCGCGACGCCCACTCCGAGGTCCCCGGCGAGCTCGGCCACGTCGCTCAGCAGCTCGGTCAGGTCCAGCTCGAGGTCGCCGGTGTCGGCCCGCCCCCTCGTCGCGGCGACATCCACCGGCGGCTGCCAGCGCACACCGCGCCGATCCTCCATCCGGGTGCCGAGCGCGAACGACTTGAGTACGCCGGACACCGCGTCGACGCGTTCCGGGTCGCGGTGGCGCCGACCCACCTCGCGTACGGCGGCGTGCACCGCCTGCGCGAGCGGGAGCCGCACCGACTGGTCCGGGCGCGCCTCGACCTTGCCGGTCCCCCACGCGCGCTGCACCGCCGCGCCCCGCAGGGCGTTGAGCAGCACCGTCTTGCCGACTCCGCGCAGCCCCGACAGCACCATGGACCGCTCGGGGCGACCGGCGGCGACCCGCTCCAGGGTCACCTCGAACTGGCTCAGCTCCCGGTCGCGCCCCGCGAGCTCGGGCGGGCGCTGACCGGCACCGGGCGCGTAGGGGTTGCGTACCGGGTCCACGATCGCACCGTATCCGGCTTTCTAGCCCAGATCCTAGATTGACACAGACTCTCCTCGAGGGTGTCGTCCCGCTCCCTAGACTGGACGCGTGCCCGAGCTGCCAGAGGTCGAAGGACTCGCCCTCGACCTCGGCGCCCGTCTCGATGGCCGGGCGATCACCCGCGTCGACATCGCGGCCTTCAGCGCGCTCAAGACGTTCGACCCACCGCTGTCGGCACTGCAGGGCACCTTCGTCGACGGGGTCACCCGGCACGGCAAGTTCCTCGACATCTCCGCCGGTGGGCTGCACCTGGTCGTGCACCTGGCCCGGGCCGGGTGGATCCGTTGGCGCGACGAGGTGCCGGCGTTGCCGCCGAAGCCCAGCACGAGATCCCCGATGGCCGCCCGGATCGTCCTCGACGACGGCAGCGGCCTCGACATCACGGAGGCCGGGACCAGGAAGAGGCTCGCCGTGTACGTCGTGCGCGACCCCCTCGATGTCCCCGGCATCGCCGGGCTCGGCCCTGACCCGCTGGACGACGCGTTCACCATCGACGTACTCCGAAGGATCCTGACTCATGCGGGCCGCGCTCAGGTCAAGGGGGTGCTGCGAAACCAGGGCATCATCGCGGGCATCGGCAACGCGTACTCCGACGAGCTGCTCCACGCGGCGAAGATGTCGCCGTTCAAGCCGGCCTCGAGCCTGACCGACACCGAGCTGCAGACCCTGTACGCCGCGGTGCGCACCGTCCTCGGGGACGCCGTAGAGCGCTCGCGAGGGTTGGCGGCGGCCGACCTCAAGGGCGAGAAGAAGTCCAACCTCGCGGTCCACGGTCGCGCCGGACTGCCCTGCCCGGTCTGCGGCGACACCGTTCGCGAGGTGTCCTTCGCAGACTCGTCGCTCCAGTACTGCCCGACCTGCCAGACCGGTGGCAAGCCGCTCGCCGACCGTCGGATGTCCCGCCTGCTCAAGTAGGTTGGCCTTCGTGCAGCTCCCCGCCGTCGACGTCGCCGCCCTTCCCGATCCGATCCCGGTCGACCTCGTCGTCCTCGATGTGCGGGAGGACGACGAGTGGGCGGCCGGCCACATCGACGGCGCGACGCTCATCCCCCTCGGTCAGCTCCCCGCCCGGCTCGCCGAGGTGCCCGATGGCCGGCTCCTGGTCGTGTGCCGTGTGGGTGCTCGCTCGGCCCGCGCGACGGCGTATCTGCTGGGTCAGGGGCGCGACGCGGTCAACCTCGACGGCGGGATGCGCGAGTGGAGCGCGGCCGGGCGGGCGATGGTCGCCGACGGTGCCGCCGCCCCCGAGGTGATCTGACTCATCGGCCCGCGGCCGGGCAGAACCCCCTTCTCAACGGGGCAGAACCCCCTTCTCAACGGGGCAGAACCCCCTTCTCAACGGTTAGGGGGGCCAGGCGGGTGGGGGCGGGACGGCCAGGGCGTCGGGGAGCCGGGCCAGGTACTCCGCCCGGGTCAGGGTGACCGCGCCGAGCGAGGCCAGGTGCGGGGTCTGCCACTGCACGTCGAGCAGCCTGCGGCCGGCGTACTCGTCGTGCAGGAGGTCGACCAGCGCCATCAGCGCGACCTTGGACGCGTCCGTCTCGCGGTGGAACATCGACTCCCCGGAGAAGAGGCCGCCGATCGCCACGCCGTACAGCCCGCCGGCCAGCCGTCCGTCCCGCCAACACTCCACCGAATGGGCCCAGCCGAGCTCGTGCAGTCGCTGGTACGCCGCCGCGATCGGCCCGTCGATCCAGCCGCCGTCCCTCGACGGGTCCGCGCACCCCTCGAGCACCTCGCGGAACTCGGTGTCGACCCGGACGTCGAAACGCCGCGCGGCCCGGCGCATCGAACGGGTCACCCGCAGCCCGTCGAGCGGCAGCACCGCGCGAACCGCCGGCGACCACCAGAGCATCTCTTCGGCGAAGTCCCGGCCCGGCATCGGGAAGATCCCCCGCCGGTACGCCGCAAGCAGCGTGCCGGCCCGCAGGTCCGCGCCGGCACCGACCAGGTCGTCGAACTCCCCGTCCGAGAGGTCGGGGAAGACCCAGGGCGACGGCAGCGGCTCCACGGGCACGACACCAGTCAACCAACTCCTGGATAGGGTCGATGCACGCGTACTACCTGGAGGAAGCACCATGGGGATCAGTGGGGACCTAGGCAAGGCACTCGTCCCACACCTGCAGAAGGTCGCACCCGACCTGACCGCGAACTTCGTCCACGATGCCCTGACCCGGGCGATCCACGGGGTCGGCCCGCTCCCCCCGGCCGCCAGGGCGGCCGACAAGCAGCTCTCGGAGCAGCACGGCAACAGCGAGCGGGCCGTCCATGAGGTGATCGAGAACAACGTGCGACTCGCCGGCGCGCAGGGCTTCGTGACGAACCTCGGCGGGCTCGTCACGATGGCCGTGATGATCCCGGCCAACATCACCGGGCTCGCGGTGCTGCAGTGCCGGATGGTGGCCGGGATCGCCCACCTGCGCGGCTACGACCTCGCGGACCCGCGGGTGCACAACGCGATCCTCGCCACGATTCTCGGCGAGGAGCGGGTCCGCAAGCTGGTCAAGAAGAAGGAACTGCCCTCGTCCCCGATGGGGATCGCCACCGCGCCGGTGCACGACCCCGACCTCGATCGCGGGATCTCCTCCCAGGTCGCCTCCGAGCTGCTCACCCGGGTCGCCGGCAAGCGGGTGGCCGCCACCGTCGGTAGGCGCATCCCCGTTCTCGGCGGCCTCGTCGGCGCGGGGGCCGACGCGTACGCGACCTGGCAGATCGGTCGCTACGCCGACCGCGAGCTGCTCTCGCGCATCCAGCGGTAGGCCGCGAGCCCGGCGGCCGCCACGCGGTTGGTCTCCGCTGAGCGGACCAGCCGGCGCTTGGCCCGGAAGCGCAGGCTCCTCGACCGGTCGAGCTCGGCCCGGGTCGTGGCCAGCTCGGTCCGCAGGTCGTCCTCGAGGTGTTGGAGGCGGGCGGCCTCCCTCAACAGGGTCACGATCGACTCCAGGGCGGCGTCCTGCACCGCGTCCTCGGACGGGTCGCCGCTCGCCGACGAATGTTCGGCTTCCGGGGAGCCGGGCTCCCGGGTCGGTACGGCGGTCGGCCCGCCAGCCGGTACGGCGGTCGGGTTCAGCTCGTCGAGGCTCCCGACCACGTCGTACCCCCGGGGGCGCAGCGCCTCGACCCAGGACCGGCCGACCCCCTCGGCCCACGCGACCGCGTCGGGGGGCAGCTCGATGCGTGCGGAGCCGACCCGGCGGGACAGGGTCCGGTGGGCGAGGAGCTCGCGGACGAACCGTCGGTAGTCCTCGTTGGCAAGGACCCCGTGGTTGACCCGCAGGTTGACCCGGCGGACCAGCTCGGCCTCGGCCAGGCCGAGCGAGGGGTTGAACCGCTGGGTAGTCGGCTGGGTAGTCGGCTGGACCGGCTCGACGTCGAGGCCGAACACCCCGGCGAACCGGCGCCAGAGCAGGTCCCGAGGGGCGTCGCGGCCGGGAACGGTGACGAGGTGGACCCGCTCGGGCGGCAGCGTCGACCCCCACCGGTCCAGGATGTCGGGAACCTCTTGGACCGCCCAGAACCAGGTGGCCACCTCGGAGGAACGGGTGGGGTCGCGGACCCGGTCGAGGAAGTGCGCGAAGTCGACGGTACGGCGGTGCTTGACGTTCTCCTGCCATTCGGCCGGCAGCTGGCGCGCGAGGTCGCGCGCCGACAGCACGACGTGCACCTCCGACTCGCCGAACGAGGAGAGGGCTCGACGGACCTGCTGCCTGGTCGCCGCGGCGAAGACCTCGTGCGAGACGATCACGGTGCCGTCCCAGCCACGCACGCGTTCGGCCAGGCGTTCCCAGGCGCCGACCGCCTTGGCCTCGAGCCCGCCCCAGCTCAGCTCGAGCAGGTCGAGAGCCGCGAGGAAGTGGTCGTCGAACCGGTCGACCGGGTAGAGGATCCCCCGCTCCGCCAGGAGCTCCCGGTTCCGGAACAGCACGTCCTGCACGAAGGACGTGCCGGTCTTCGGGGTTCCGATGTGGAACAGCACCCTGCTCACCGGCTCACCTCCCTTCGCGCACGGTCGGCTGGTCCGCCAGGGCACGGCAGGCGGCCAGGACCAGGTCGAGCACGACCCGGCTCCGGGGCCAGACCGGGCCGGCCGCCGCGCGCAACCCGATCCACTCCGCGTCGCCGTGCACCGGATAGCCGTCGGCTCGCAGCCCCTCGCGCAGCCGGGCGGATCGCTCCAGGGCCCACCCGACCAGCTCGGGAGGGAGCCGGAGCGGCTGTCCGCCCCGGTCCACGACCACGGGGCCGGCCAGCTTGACCAGGGCGGTCCGGCGTTCGGGGGGCACCCTGCCACGGAGCAGCGCGTTGAGCCGGCGAACCACGTCGACGTGCTCGGGGGCGGGCGTCGGCACCGGCGTCCGGCGCGCCGAGAGGCCAAGGATGTGCGCGACCACCCCGACCGGATCGGCGGGGTCGAACACGAGGTGGACCCGCTCCGGGCCGACCACCCCCCTCCAGCGGCGGGCGATCCTGAGCAGGTCCGCGGACGGCGGCAGCTCGTCGCGACCGGCACATCGGGCCACGAACCGGCCCCATCGGGCGCTGGCTCCCGCGCGCACCCGGGCGGTCCACGCCTCGAAGAGGTGGACGTCCAACGGCCGGGCCACCACCACCACCTCGGGGTTCCCGTGGCTCTCCCGATGCCCGGCCGCCGCCAACGCCTGGCGTACCGCCGCGACGGTGAGGGGGGCACCGGCCAGGAGGAACTGCCGGGTCCACGGCCGACGACGTCGCCCCTGTTCGATCGGAGCCGCGTTGTCGGGCTGCTCCAGGAGCAGGTCGGCCAGCACCCCGATGCCGACCCGAAGCAGCCCCTCGGTGGGAACCGTGGCCGGATCCCGTGGTGGCGCACCGATCACCCGCGCTGACGAGTCGCCCCACGACAGCGGCAGGTCGGGCAGCCCGCGACCGGGCCCGCTGCGCGCCAGGGCCCGGTCGGCAAGAGCGGTGAAGCCGGGACCAGGGGGGCCGGCCTCGGCCAGCCGCCGGACGAACTCGAGCTGGGCGGCTCCGGGCAGTGCCCCGTTCGTAGCGACCGGCGCGCCGACCGGCGACGCGGCGACCCAGTCGGCCCACCCGGTGACGCCACCATGGCGCAGGTGGTCGACCCAGGACCAGGCGGTCTCCTCGAAGGCCGCGCTCACTGGCCACGCAGCCGTCGTGCGGCCCGGTTCAGCTTCGCCGCGATCTGCTCGTGCGGGTCCGGCCGAGAGGAGGCCTCGAGGAGCACCGCGACGAGCGCGTCCAGGGCCGCATCGAGCATCACCCCCCGTTTCGGCGCATCCGGGTCATGCCACCGGGCGCCCGGGACCAACGGCACGGGCTGAAGGTCGGCGAGGTCCCCGATCACGTCGATCCCGGAGCCGGACACCCAGTCGATCCACTCGGCGGCCACCTCGGTCGCCCACGGGTAGGCCTCCGGCGGCAGCGTCACCCGCACCATGTTCGTGCGTTGGGCCAGGGTCTGGTGGACCACCAGCTCGCGCACCAGGCGCCGGTACTCGTCCGAGGCGATCCCCACCCGCTGGAGACGCGCGTTGAGCTTGCGCAACAGGGTGGTCTCCGCGATGCCGAGCGAGTTGTTCTGCCGGTCGCTCTCCTCGGGTGCCCAGGACGGGTCGATGCCGAATGCCCGGCAGTAGCGCAGCCACAGCTCGTCGCGAGGGGCTCCGGGGTGCGGGACCGTGACCAGGTGCACCCGGTCGGGAGTGAGCCCCTTCGACCAGCGGCCGAGCACGTCGGGCAGGCTCTGCGCCCGCCAGAACCACAGCTGTGGGTTGGTGCGAGGTGCCCGCTGGACCCGGGTGAGGAAGCGACGGAACGAGTTGCGGCGCCGGTGCTTGACGCCTTCCTGCCACTCCGCCGGGAGCTGACGGGCCAGGTCCCGGGCGGAGTAGACCACGTGCAGCTCACCACCGAGCTTCGCCACCGCCCGCTCGATCTGGTCGACCTTCGCGCCGGCGAGGATCTCGTGGCTGATGATGGCGGTACCGCGGCACCGGCGTACCCGGCGGACAAGGGCGTCCCACTCCCCCCTGACGTCCTCGCGCTGGCCACCCCAGGGCATGTCGATGACGTCGAGGGCGGGACGGAAGTGGCTCGCGTGCAACCCGATCGGGTAGTGCACGTCGTGGCCGGCGAGCGAAGTGCGGTTGAGCGCCAGCCGGTCCTGGAGGTAGGTGGTGCCCGTCTTGGGTGCACCCACGTGCAGGTAGACGAGCCGGGCCATAGCGGTGATTCTGCCCTACTCCGCTGCGGAATCCGCGAGAGCCGTGACCACCCGTGAGGGGCTCGGGCGACCCAGCACGCCGGCGATCCAAAGGCTGGTCCGCACCAGCTTCTCGAGGGCGACCCCGGTGTGGATGCCGAGCCCCTCGAGGAGCCAGACGAGGTCCTCGGTGGCGAGGTTGCCCGTCGCGCTCTTGGCATAGGGACAGCCGCCGAGGCCGCCCGCGGACGCGTCGAAGGTGGTGATCCCGTGTCGCAGCGCCGCGGCGGCGTTGCTCAGTGCCTGACCGTAGGTGTCGTGGAAGTGGACGGCGAGCACGTCGTCGGAGAGTCCCGCCTCGTTGAACGCGTCGAGCAGGGCGGTCACGTGGCCGGCGGTACCGACCCCGATCGTGTCGCCCAGGGAGAGCTGGGAGGCGCCGAGGTCGAAGAGGCGCTTGCCCACGGCGACGACCTGTTCGATCGGCACGGCTCCCTCCCACGGGTCCCCGAAGCACATCGACACGTACGCGCGCACGTCCATGCCGTGCTCGCGGGCCCGGTCGACGGTCGGCGCGAACATCGCGAACTGCTCCTCCAGGCCCCGGTTGAGGTTGCGCCGGGCGAACGTCTCGGTCGCACTGCCGAAGATCGCGATGTGCCGAGCGCCGCGTAGGATCGCCCGCTCCAGCCCCCGATCGTTCGGGACCAGCACCGGCATGTCCCGGCCCGCGTCTCCGAGCAGGTCCAACAGCTCCTCGGCATCGGCGAGCTGCGGCACCCACTCGGGGTGCACGAAGCTGGTGGCCTCGATCACGGGCAACCCCGCGTCCACCAGCCTGCCGATGAACTCTGCCTTGACCTCGGTGGGCAGGACGGTTTGTTCGTTCTGCAGACCGTCGCGTGGGCCCACCTCGTAGATCGTCACCCGGTCCGGCAGCGACGGGTCCGGCACGACCTGCGGCATCGGCATCCCTCAGCCCTCCTCGGCGGTCACCACGAACAACGTGCTGCCCAGGCTCACCTGTTCCCCGGCGGCACAGCCGACCGTGGTGACCCTGCCGGCATGCGGCGCCTTGAGCGCGAGCTCCATCTTCATCGCCTCGAGCACGCCGAGGACGGTGCCCTCCTCGACGTGCTGGCCGGGCTCGACGGAGACACTGAGCATGGTGCCGGGCATCGGTGCGACCAGCGACCCGTCCCCGGGGGTCGGCCCGTGCCCGCTCCCGCGGCGAACGGCGTCGGGCCGCTCGAAGACGTAGCGCTGACCCTGGTGGGCCACCTCCACGG
>JBOHDW010000344.1:0-3913 GCA_050700795.1 Nocardioidaceae bacterium
CCCAGGAACCAACCCAACAGCCCGCCCAGCCCCATCACCGCGTTGAACCAGCCGATGGAGGCGTTGTCGAGCCCCAACACGTCGAAGGCGAAGACGACCAGGCCGACCAGGAGTACGCCGCGGGCGAACGTCTGCGCGAACGCGAGGACTACCAGGCCGCCGGGAGACGCGACCCGAACGAGCGACTTCGTTCCGGCCGCGGCGTCTCGAAGCACGTGGACCCTCTCGGCGCCGACGTGCCGTGACTCGTCGGGGAGGCGCAGTGGCAGCAGCGCAAGGGCGGCGAGCGCCAGCCAGCCCGCGGACATCGCGAGCGCGGCCCCCGGGTCGGCCAGCAACAGGACCACACCCGCGAGGAAGGGTCCGAGCAGGGCGCCGGCGTTCTCCATCAGGGTGGCGCCGACGTTCGCCGAGGCCAGCTCGGCGGGGGTCCTGACCAGCCAGGGCAGCGCCCCGGCCTGGAGGGGGCGGAACGTCCCGGAACAGCCCGACGACACGACGGCGAGACCGATCACCAACGGGCCGGGACCGCCACCCATCGCGAGGAGCGCCCCCGAGAGCACCAGGACGGTCCGGGCCGAGGTGGTCGCTCTCAGCAGCCGGTCGCGCCGGACCCGGTCGCCCAGGCTCGAGACGATCAGCGTGGCCACCGCGCCAGCGAGTGCCCGACCCACCGAATAGATCGCCAGCAACGTCGCGCCGCCTTCGGCGTACGAGTAGATCAGCAACGCGATCGTGGAACTAGACCCGCCGACCAACGACAGCCCCCAGGCCACCTCGATACTCCGCACGTGCGGGAGCCGCGCCACGTCCCTCAGTGCACCCACTGGCTACCACCCCTAGGTCGGGCGTCACGTTATCGCGGTAACCCGACTCGGGTCCGGCGCCGTACCCCGCAACCGCGCCATACTGAACTCGATGAATCGAGGCGCCATGCCCAAGGATGGATTCGGGTCGGATCTGTGGAAGAACCTCCAGGCGATCAAGTCGGGAACGCGTGGAGGCGTCGAAGCCCCCGTCCGCGCAAACTCGCGCCAAGGCATCGTGGTCGGCCTGGACGCGGTCGCAAGGAGTGACGCCTCCGAGGCGGTCACGGCAACCCCCACGGGCCGCACGTCCCGTCGGCTATGGCGCCGCCTGCTCCGCCTATAGGCACGTGCACAGCGGTATGAGTGGAACGCTATGCCGTCCATGTCGGCGACATGAAAGGAGTTTGGCTAATGAGGCGCTGCGACCTCGAACCGGTAGGTGTCGGGGTGTATCTGGTCGTCACTGATCGTCGCGATGCCAGGCGTGGACCCGGCCGGGATGTGTACTTCTGTGGTGAATCCCATGTCCTCCCCGTGCGCCGTGAACTCCCCGAGGGGAACGGCTTGCCCGCCCGGTATCGGTGATCCCGCTCATCGGCTATGTGAGTGCGCTGGTCAGCCGGTGCCTTGGTCGAAGATCCGCCAAGGAGAGTGTGTGGAGTCGCGCCCCAGGAGGTAACCCCATGTGATGGCGCCCTCTTCCATCGACCCGTCGTTGTGGAAGGGTCGCCAGTTCAGGTCGAAGGAGACCGGGACGTTGGCAACCTCCTCGGGCACCGAGTGGCCGGAGTCCTTGGGACGCTCCGGGAAGTGGTGGTGAATTTTAACGTCGGTCAGACTCGCGACGTCATCGCACCACGACTTCGCACTGTCCTCGGTATGCACGGTCATCAGAGCTTCGGCGGTGTCGCATCACGTGGGGGCAACCCGATGTCACCCGTCTGGCGCGGAGGGAACAGCAGGTAGGCAAAGCCGGCCGCAGCAACCACAACCAACACGGCCACGATGAGCGCGGTCAATCGGCCTGGACTCTTCGGCACCGAAGCATCCTCGCGCTCAGAGCCCCGACTCGTGGCTCGCGGGCGCCCTCTCGAGAGAGCCCGAGATTGGCGGCATTGCGTAAACTCGGATGGTGTGATCGCGGCGAGCTCCCCGCCCTTGCCGTCGCCGACAGGACGTCAACCCGAAAGTGTCGTCTTCAGGGAGCCGTGGAAGTCATTTCGGAGCAGGACATCGACGCCGCAGGGATCTGCAGTGCGGCACGAAGTTCCTTCTTCGCCCACTGGTAGTGATTTCGCGCGGTCGAGGCTGGCATCTGCATAACTTGGGCAGCCTGGGCGAGGGTGAGGCCTTCCCAGTGGACGAGCCGGAGCAGTTCGGCCAGGTGCGGCTCCAGACGCTCGACCGCGTCGCGGATCTCGATACCGGAGTCGGCCGGCGGTTCGGGCTCGGAGGTGTGCAGGACCTCGCGTAGCCGGTCCGCGAGGCGTAATCGGCGCCTTTGTGTCCGTCGATGGTTGAGCAGGATGTTGTGGGCGATACCGAAGAGCCACATCCTTGCTTCCTCGGGCGCTCTAGGCATGATGCTGGTTCGACGCCAAGCGGTGGCGAGGGTCTCCGCGAGGAGATCGGAGGCCTCATCGTCGGCGGTGCGCCGTCGGAAATAGCGCAGCAGGTCGTCGGCGTTCTGCTTCAGCAGGGATTCGGCGTAGTCGCTCACCTGGAGTACCACGGAATCTCGGGGTCGGTTCGCGTGCCGTCGCAATGAGTCTCGCCGGCCCAGGTGACGCTGAGGTACTTGGTGAAGCCTGCCGATTGCAGTTTCGCGCTGACGGCGATGGAGAGGGCCCTCCAGACTGCTGTGTCGTACTCGTAGTCGGCGTCGTAGTGGGCGGTGCCGTATCCGGCACGGATGCTGGTGCCATCGTTCTCGACCCAAGTGTTTGGCTCGGATCGGATCTCCTTGATAGCGGCGGTGACGTCGGCAATCTGGGTGATCGGGTGCTTGCCGAGCCAGTCTTGGATCAGGGTCTGCGCGGCAGGATCGGCGATCTTGAGGTTGCCGATGCGCTGCTCGCAGGTGCCGCCGCTGGGCAGAGTGTAGGTGATCGAGGTGAGGGGATGGTCTGCCCAGGGCGCAGCCCAGATGCTGTGCGTGGTCGCGACCGCGGTTCCGCCAGCTGTCAAGAGTGCCGCGGTCGTTCCGACCAGGACGGCTTGACGCCGGCGTCTTCGCACCGGTCGCGCAGCCCTTCGCGCGGCGACGACTAGACCCACGACTGCCTCGTGGGTTTCTGCTGGCTCACAGAGGCCTGGGGCCGAGGAATCCAGCAGTTCATCGATGTCGAATGTCATGGGCACTCCCGCGTTGAGATCATCCCTATACCTCTTCATGTCCGGCACGCAGTGAAATGTCCTGCGACGCCCTGGCGTTGAGGTGGCGTGGTGAGCGGCGGCCCGCGAGGCACGGCGCCGCAGTGCGGTCACCGGAGTATCACGGGGCCGGTATCGACGAGCTGGGCAAGCGCCCCTGGCCTCTGGCCCGCAATGATGCAACTGTCGACTGGTGTCCGAGGGGGGACTTGAACCCCCACGCCCTAATACGGGCACTAGCACCTCAAGCTAGCGCGTCTACCTATTCCGCCACCCGGACGAGCGGCGGCAACTCTAGCAAAAGCCGGGTGCGTTTCGCGCATCGGCGTCGGCCGCTCGAGGGTGCCAAGATGGGGCGATGAGTGAGCCGTCGTACGACCCCGCGGGGGAGGTCGTCGACCTTTGTCGTGACCTGATCCGGATCGACACGACCAACACCGGCGACGGCGACGGCCCGGGTGAGCGGAAGGCCGCCGAGCACGTGGCGGCGCTGCTCGACGAGGTGGGCATCGCGGCCGAGATCTACGAGGGCGTGGCCGGCCGCTCCAACGTGGTGGCTCGCTGGGGCGGTACGACGGGCGACGGGCTGCTCCTGCACGGCCACCTCGACGTCGTGCCTGCGGACGCCGACGACTGGGCGGTGCCGCCGTTCTCCGGCGAGCTCTCCGACGGGTACCTCTGGGGACGCGGTGCAGTCGACATGAAGGACTTCGACGCCATCTTGCTGTCGA
>JBOHDW010000345.1:0-2353 GCA_050700795.1 Nocardioidaceae bacterium
GTCGGGTGCGTTTGGCCAGCCAGGCGTCGGTGCCCGAGAAGCCGGCTGCCTGGGCGACTCGCCTGCGGTCCGCCTCGGCCACGAGCCTGAGCTGTACGGCCTCGACCCGGCGCGCGAGCCGGTCCCACTCCTGGACCTGCTCCACGAGCTCGTCGTCCGACAGTCTCGAGGGGCCCTCGGTGAGAGCCTCGTCGAGCAGCAGGTGGCCGATCCGCGCGCCGATCGCGACCGCACCGGGCTCGAGGAGAGCGGGTGCCGCCGACGTTGCGATCGGACCGGACGAGTTCATGGGCCATTATAATCAAACACAAGTTCGATTGTCAAGGCGATGTGCACACGCTTTCAAGGGGCGAGTTCAGGCAACCAAACGCCATCCCGATCGGGTAGGACTTGACGTGACCGTGACGACGACCTCCGACGGGGGAGTGGCCGTGGAGACGAGGCCCGGCTTCGATGAGTACGTCGCGGCCCGCTCCGGGAGACTGCTGCGCACGGCGTACCTGCTGACCCATGACCGGGACCTGGCCGAGGACCTGTTGCAGACCGCGCTCGCGAAGGCGTGGTTCTCGTGGAACCGGATCGAGGGGAATCCGGAGCCGTACGTCCGCAAGGTGCTGGTCAACACCTACGCCTCGTGGTGGCGGCGCAAGTGGAACGACGAGCAGCCGGCAGACGAGCTCCCGGAGCGTGAGCACGTCGAGGACCCGGTGGCGGGGCACGACCTGTGGGTCGCCCTCGCCCGTGACGGCCGTGATGAACAGTGGCACCTCCTCCTCGAGCATGTTCAACTTCAGCGTCGCGGGACACCCCGAATCGGGGAGCACCTTCGAGAACGGCACCCGGCACTCGGTCGGTTGGTCCTCGGTGGTGGTCCAGCCGAGCGACCGACCGACGACCGTCGAGCTCGTGGTCGCTCGCGGGCTCACCCCGACCACCCAGATGGCGCTGGTCACCTCCAGCCTTGTGGGGTAAGCGTCGGGAGGAATCGGACAGCGGCGGCGAGCTATGGAACGTTACGGCTGTTAGACAGCGGGGAAGAGCCTTACCGTTCCACAGCGCGGCAGACCAACCGGACCGGGCAGCGGGTCGGGCCGACCGCCGTACCCTGTCCCGTCCTTGCCGGCTTTCAACCCTGCCCACCGCAGACCTGCACCAACGTCAGAACCCCTCGTCCCGCGAGCGGAGTACGCCGGCGAGGGGCTTGTCCTTGAAGTAGGCCCTCGCGGCGGCGAAGTCGCCGTCGATCAGGATGCGGACACCACGGTGACCCAGGGCAAAGACACCCATCGTGAAGCCGTAGCGACGCCCGAGCTGCTCGTTGTGGGCGCCCAGCCAGTTGATGTAGTTCAGTTGGGCGCAGGGGTTGGGGATGTTCTTGATGGGTTGCGGGGTCCTCTTCAGCAGCCGACAGTTCCGGATCCTCGCAGCGGACTCGGTGGGTTGTTGGTGCGGTCGTGAGGCGCTGCTCGAGGTCGGCGTCGGTGACGGACTGGTCGAGCTGGCCGTTTCCGTGGCAGTGGGCTGGTGTCCGGACGTGCATCCCGCGAGGACGGCCCCCAGGCACAAGCTCATCGTGTAGGCAAGCAGTCGCCGGGTGAGGATCATTCCAGCCTCGATCGAGACGTTCCATTGGACCTGGGACAAGGGTGGCACCTCCCCGTTCGAAGTCGCAGGGGCGGCGGTAACGACTGGGTTGCACAATTCGCCCCTGTTGATTGACGAATCGCCAGGCAACCGTCTGGCGACCCCGTCGAACCCGGTAGAGTTGTGCACTTGCCCTACCGGTGGGGGAGCACGTCGAGGAGGCGGGGACCGCTTGTCTGCAGAGGTCGCGAGACGAGAGATCGCTCGCGAGCAGGAGTTCGTCGATCGGGTCTACCAGCGGCTCGAGGCCTCGGCGAACGCGGCCCATGCGCTCGCGCGAGAGGGCCACGATCGGGGTCGGCTCGGTCACGAGGGCGGCCTCGTCGAACGCGATGCGATGGTCTACCAGGCGGCGCGCCGGATCGCCGCGCTCGACGCCGCGCATGAGGGACTCGTCTTCGGCCGGCTCGACCTGCAGGACCGGGTCGACTCCGGGCCGCGCTACATCGGGCGCATCGGGCTGCGTGACGACCAGCGTGACTCGCTGTTGATCGACTGGCGGGCACCCGCGGCTGCGGTGTTCTACCAGGCGACGGCCGCCGCCCCACACGACGTGATCCGCCGCCGCGTGCTGCGTTGCGCCGGGCCGAAGGTCGTCGGCATCGAGGACGAGCTGCTGGACGCCGACGCCGAGACGGACCTCCCGATCGTCGGTGAGGGGGCGTTGATGGCGCAGCTGTCCCGCGCCCGCGACCGCTCCATGCACTCG
>JBOHDW010000346.1:0-3332 GCA_050700795.1 Nocardioidaceae bacterium
CCTGGGCATGGCGATGCAGGGGCTGGCCGTCGTACCCCTCTTCGCCGGCTTCGACGTCATCGCCGAGCACGGCCGGATCTTCTCCTACGACGTCACCGGCGGCCGCTACGAGGAGACCGCCTTCCACGCGGTCGGGTCCGGCTCGTTGTTCGCTCGCGGGGCCCTGAAGAAGCTCTACCGCGACGACCTCGACGCCGACGGCTGCGTCACCGCGATCGTCCAGGCTCTCTACGACGCCGCGGACGACGACTCGGCGACGGGTGGCCCCGACGTGAGCCGGCGGATCTTCCCGGTGGTCGGAGTGGTGACCGCGGACGGGTACCGTCGCTACACCGACGACCAGGTGGCTCAGATCGCGGACCGTGTGATCGCCGCCCGAATGGTTCGCCCCGACGGCCCGGCCGCGGCCCTGACCTGAGGACCTTGTCATGAGCATGCCGTTCTACGTCTCGCCCGAGCAGCTGATGAAGGACCGGGCCGACTTCGCGCGCAAGGGCATCGCCCGGGGCCGGTCGGTGGCCGTGGTCCAGTACGCCGATGGGATCGTCTTCGTGTCCGAGAACCCGTCCGAGGCGCTGCACAAAGTCAGCGAGATCTACGACCGGATCGCGTTCGCCGCGGTCGGGCGCTACAACGAGTTCGAGAACCTGCGGATTGCCGGGGTCCGGCTGGCCGACATGCGCGGCTACGCGTACGACCGCGGCGACGTCACCGGTCGCGGGCTCGCCAACGCCTATGCCCAGACGTTGGGGACGATCTTCTCCAGCGGTGGCGAGAAGCCCTACGAGGTGGAGCTCTTCGTCGCCGAGGTCGGGGATGCGCCGACCGACGACCAGATCTACCGGTTGACCTACGACGGACAGCTCGCCGACGAGCACGGGGTGGCCGCGATGGGCGGTTCGGCGGACACCGTGGCGACGTACCTCAAGGAGCGCTATGCCGAGGGGATCGGCCTCGATGACGCCATCCGGCTGGCCGTGGCGGCGCTGGGCCACGGTGACCCGATCGCCCGCACCATCCCCGCGGGCGATCTCGAGGTGGCCGTCCTGGACCGCACCAGGAGCCAGGTGCGCAAGTTCAAGCGGTTGACCGAGCAGCGGCTCGCTGACGTCCTGGCCGCCGATCCCGAACCGACCCCCCCGTCCGACCAGCCCACGGGTCCGGCCGAGCCGACGGCATCGACGGGGGAGTCCGACGAGCACCCCCCCATCGCCCCACCCGGCTGATCCGCCCCCCGCCTCCCGCCCCGCCCAAAATCCCGTGCGGTTTGGTCGACCGCCTCGTCCACAAGGGCGCCGTACGCCGAAGCAACCGGCCCCCACTCGGCGCAAACATCTCGCCATGGACATCATCGACCAACCCTTTCGCGGCGAGATCAGGCTTCGCGGCTACCGGCGAGTCAGCCACGGCCTCTACCTCACGGTCGGCGGGGGACTGCCGCCCAGAGGCGAGGCGTTGCGAGAGCTGCGGGCCTGGCAGCTGGTCCTGCCCGGTGAGGCGATGTTCACCCACCTCACCGCCGCGGCGCTCTACGGCTGGTGGCTGCCCAAGCTGCCGGAGTTCGTCCCGGCCTTCGCGGCGATGAGGCATGACGACAACCGCCCCCGCCGGGCCGGGCTGGTCTGCTCCCGCCTCAACCGCGATCCCGAGCCGAACTGGCAGGAGGGGCTGCCCGTCGAGCCTCCGGCCGAAGTGCTTCTGCGAGCCGCGCGAGATCTCGGTGCGATGGAACTGGTGGTCATGGTCGATTCGGCCCTTCGTTCCGGATCGGTGACCTGTGCAGAGCTGGCCGAGATCGTGACGACCCGTCGACCCGGTGTACGCCGCCTCCGGCTGGCGACCGGGTACGCCGACGCGCGGTCGGAGTCTCCCGGCGAGACGCTGCTCCGGCTGTTCCATGTCCTGGCCGGCATCCTGGTCGTTCCGCAGCAGGAGATCGTTCACAACGAGGTATTCGTCGCTCGTGGCGACCTGCTCGTCGCGGGCACCCAGATGGTGCACGAGTACGACGGGGCGCATCACCTCGACCGCACCCAGCAGGGTCGCGACCTCCGCCGGGCGCGGCGTCTCGCGGAGACGGCGTACACACGTCGGGGCTTCACCACCGACGACCTGTTCGGCCACCCGCTGGTGACGCTGCAGGAGCTCGACCGGGCGGTCGGACGTCCGCACCGCCCGCGGCCGGCAGCGCCTCCAGAACAGGTGGTTGAAGGTGAACGGCCTCACCGAATGGTCATGAACCGCACGTCCGCCGCCCAAAACAGTGCGGTTGGGGACCAAACCGCGAGTCGGCGGTACGCCGACGGCATAGCCTGTAGAGGTGGAGCGGCGGATCTTCGGCATCGAGAACGAGTACGGCGTCACGTGCACGTTCCGCGGCCAACGCCGACTGTCCCCCGACGAGGTGGCCCGCTATCTGTTCCGCAAGGTGGTCTCCTGGGGCCGCAGCAGCAACGTCTTCCTCCGCAACGGCGCCCGGCTCTACCTCGACGTCGGAAGCCACCCCGAGTACGCCACCCCGGAGTGTGACGACATCGCCGATCTGGTCGCCCACGACAAGGCGGGGGAGCGGGTCCTCGAGGGGCTGCTGGTGGACGCCGAGCGCCGGCTGCACGACGAGGGGATCGCCGGCGACGTCTACCTGTTCAAGAACAACACCGACTCCGCGGGCAACTCCTACGGCTGCCACGAGAACTACCTGGTCGGTCGCCACGGCGAGTTCGGCAAGCTCGCCGACGTGCTGATCCCCTTCCTGGTCACCCGCCAGATCATCTGCGGGGCCGGGAAGGTGATCCAGACCCCGCGCGGCGCGATGTACTCGGTGAGCCAGCGGGCCGAGCACATCTGGGAGGGCGTCTCGAGCGCCACCACCCGCAGCCGGCCGATCATCAACACCCGTGATGAGCCGCACGCCGACGCGGAGCGCTACCGGCGGCTGCACGTGATCGTCGGCGACTCGAACATGAGCGAGACCACCACGATGCTCAAGGTCGCCAGCTGCGATCTCGTGCTCCGCATGATCGAGGAGGGCGTGGTCATGCGCGACCTGACCATGGAGAACCCGATCCGGGCGATCCGTGAGATCAGCCACGACATGAGCGGACAACGAAAGGTGCGGCTCGCGAACGGTCGCGAAGCCAGCGCGATCGACATCCAGGGCGAGTACCTCTCGCGCGCCCGGGACTTCGTCGACCGCCGAGAGCTGCGGACGCCGCTCATCGACCGGGCCCTCGACCTGTGGGAGCGCGGCATCAAGGCGGTGGAGTCGGAGGACCTCGGCCTCGTCGAGCGGGAGATCGACTGGGTGATCAAGTGGAAGCTGATCGAGCGCT
>JBOHDW010000347.1:0-4089 GCA_050700795.1 Nocardioidaceae bacterium
GGCGTCGGCGATGAAGTAGCCCTTGGTCCGGGATCGATCGAAGGGCGAAGGGTGAGCAGACGCGAGGAGCTCGTCGAGCTGGCCACCGACTACGTGTTGGTCCATGGCCTGATCGACCTGAGTCTTCGCCCCCTGGCGGCGGCCCTCGACACGAGCGACCGGATGCTGCTCTACCACTTCGGCAGCAAGGACGCGCTGATCGCCGCGGTGCTCAAGAGTTCCAACGACCGCGCGGTGCTGGCGATCCGGTCGATGAGGCGCTCACCCACGGTTCGCAGCGCCGTCCTCGATCTGTGGATGACCTGCAGCGAGCCCGCGATGGCGCGCTGCCAGCGCATGTACGTCGAGGCCTCCGCGCTGGGTCTGCTCGGCCAGGAACCGTACGTGTCGACCCTCTCGACCGGGAGCCGTGACTGGTTCGCCGCGATCACCGACCACCTCATCGGGGCGGGGATGCCGCGTCGCCGAGCGACCCGGGCGGTCTTCCTCATCGATGCCACCTTCATGGGGCTTCAGCTTGATCTCTCGCTCGAGCCGCCGGACCTCATCGCTCGGTCGGTGCGTGATCTCGCCGACGCCGTGTCCGTGGCCGAGCGAGCGGCCAGGTGATCTCGCTTCGCGTACTGCGGAACGGTACGGCTGCCCCGGACCACGTTCTGCCGCTTTACCGTTCCACAGCTCGCGCGAGCTGCCGGGTCGACGGTCAGGGGAGGGCGTAGGTCGCGGGTGAGTCCGAGACCCGGGTCGCCAGCCCGTCCTCGAGCAGTGACGCCAGGCATCGGTCCCGTTGGGCCGCCGGGGACCAGGCGGCCTCGAGCCGGTCGTGCCGCACCGGCCCTTCGCTGTCGCGCAGAATCGCGAGCAGCCGGCCGCGACACTGCCGGTCGGTGCCGGCGTACCCCTGGACCGGGCGGGGCGGCCCGTCGTACGCCGGACGGCCGGCCGCCAGCCAGGCACATCGCGCCGCCACCGGGCACCGCTCGCAGGCGGGGGAGCCCGCGGTGCAGACCAGGGCCCCGAGCTCCATCACCCCGACGGACCATACTGCGGCCGCGCGTCCGTCGAGGGGGAGCAGCCGCTCGGCGGCGGCGCGCTCGGCCCGGCCGGGTGCCGGCGGCGGGAACGCGACCCCGTCGAGGAGCCGGGTCAGCACCCGCCGTACGTTCGTGTCCAGCACAGCGTGGCGCCGCCCGAAGCCGAACGACGCGACCGCCGAGGCGGTGTAGGTGCCGACGCCCGGCAGGGCCAACAGCTCGGGGTACGACGACGGGACCGCGCCGCCGTGGCGTTCGACGATCGCCGTGGCGGCGGCATGCAACCGGACCGCCCGCCTCGGGTAGCCGAGGCGACCCCACGCGCGGATCGCCGCACCGGTGCTCGTGGCGGCGAGGGCCCCAGGAGTGGGCCAGTCGGCCAGCCACCGCTCGTACGCCGGCAGCACCCGCGCCACCGGGGTCTGCTGCAGCATGAACTCGCTGACCAGGACCGCCCAGGGGGTTGCCGCCGGCGATCGCCACGGTAGGTCGCGCGCGTTGGCGGCGTACCAACCGACGACCGCCTCCTGCAGGGACTCCATGCCTGGCAGGCTAACCGGACACCAGGACGGCGGGCACGGTGTGGCATCCACGGAGGGGGGTGCCGGCGAAGTTAAGGTCGGGGAATGACCGCGCTGGGCCGCCCGAAGGGACCGCTGTCGCCACGTGTCTACTGGACCCGTCGCGGCGCCCTGCTCGGCATCGCACTGATGCTGGTCTACGGGATCGCGCACCTGCTCGGGGCCGGCGGCGGGTCGGCACCCGATCCGACCGGGCAGACCGTGGGCAGCCTCACGACCCCCCGCCAGTCACCGCACCAGAGCGGCCACCCGGCCGCCCGGCACCGACCGAGCTCCTCGCCGAAGCCGCGGAATACGCCGACCCCGCTCGCGGTCCCGAACGGTCCCTGTGTGGCCGCCGACCTGGTCGTGACGCCGTCGGTGAAGGGGGTCGCGTACGCCGGCCACACCGTCCGGTTCCGCCTCTCCGTCACCACCTCGACCCCGGCGTGCACGTGGAACATCAGCGCTCGGTCGCTGGTGGTCGAGCTGACCTCCGGCACGGACCGGATCTGGTCGACCCAGGACTGCACGCACGCCATCTCACCCCGCCAGGTCGTGGTCCGCAGCGGCCGGTTCACCACGGTGATGGTGAGGTGGGACGGCCAGCGCTCCGACGGCACCTGCTCGCGGACCACGCCATGGGCGTTGCCCGGGTACTACCACGTGGCCGCCGCCGCGCTGGGTGCCAACCCGGTCGATGTGCAGTTCCGGCTGAACACCCCGGTGGCCCCCACGATCACGCCGAAGCCCAAGCCCAAGAAGCACCAGTCACCGGGCGCGTCGAACTTGCCGAGTCCCTCCTCGTCACCGAGCAAGTCACCGGGCAAGTCACCGGGCAAGTCACCGGGCAAGTCACCCAGCGACAAGGCGCACTGAGCCGAGGGCTACACGTAGCGCTCGAGGATGCTCGACTCCGCCAGCCGGGACAGCCCTTCTCGCACGCTGCGGGCGCGCAGGTCACCGACCCCCTCGACCGCCTGGAGGTCCTCGATGCTCGCCGACAGCAGCTTCTGGAGACCGCCGAAGTGGTCGACCAGGCGGTCGATGACGGCTCCGGGCAGGCGCGGCACCTTCGCCAGCAGTCGGTAGCCACGAGGGGTGACCGCGCCATCGAGATGCTCGCTGTTGCCCACCCCCATGGCATGCGCCACCGCGGCGATGTCGACGAGCTCGGCCTGGCCGAGCGCCTCGAGATCCGCCAGGACCTGCTCGGCCCGGCGCTGCCGCCGTGAGGAGAGGTAGTCGCGGATGACCAGCTCGCGCTCCGCGTCGACACCGGTCACGAGCTCATCGAGCTGGAGGGACAGCAGCCGGCCGTCGCTGCCCAGCTCGACGACGTAGTCCTCGATCTCGCGCGCGATCCGGGTGACCATCTCCAGCCGTTGGGCGACCACCGCCACGTCGCGGGCGGTGACCAGGTCCTCGATCTCCAGCGCCGAAAGGGTGCTGGACACCTCGTCGAGCCTCATCTTGTAGCGCTCGAGGGTGGCCAGCGCCTGGTTGGCCCGCGAGAGGATCTGCCCCGAGTCCTCCAGCACGTAGCGGGTGGAGTGGACGTAGACCGCGATGATCTGCATGGACTGCGACACCGAGATCACCGGGTATCCGGTCTGGCGGGCCACCCGATCGGCGGTGCGGTGGCGAGTGCCGGTCTCCTCCGAGTAGATCGAGGGGTCGGGCATGAGGTGGACGGCCGCGTGCAGGATCCTGGACGCTTCCTTGTCGAGGATGAGCGCGCCGTCCATCTTGGCAAGCTCGCGCAGCCCGGTGGAGGTGAACGGGATGTCGAGAGTGAAGCCACCGGTGGAGATGGAGTCGACGACCTTGTCGCTGCCTAGCACGATCAGTGCGCCGGTGCGCCCGCGCAGGATGCGCTCCAGGCCGTCGCGCAGCGGCGTACCCGGTGCGATGCTCGCGAGCGTCGAGCGAAGCCGACGCGTCGTGTCCATGCGTTCGCCTGCTGCCACGGTGTCCCCTCGATCGGCGGTGCCCGCGTCAGTCTAGGGTGCGTTCCGGTCCACCCTCTGCCGCATTTTCGGCTCAGACCACCCCGAGGGCCGGGCGGCCGGGTCGGTGCGGGTCGGCCGCGATGACCGGCCGGGCGTCCAGCCGGGCCAGGTCGAGCAGTCGCAGAGCGCTCTCGAGGTCGGGAACAGCGATCGTGCGGAGCCCGTCGTTTTCGGTGATGGTGGTCCCCGAACCGCCCTCCAAGGGAACGATCGCGTGACGGAAGCCCAGTCGCGCGGCCTCCGCGAGCCGGTGCGGGATGTCCCGGACGCGGCGCAGCTCGCCGGCCAGCCCCACCTCGCCGATCGCCACCACGTCGGTGGGCACCTCGCGCTGCTTGTAGGCCGACGCGATCGCAAACGCGAGGGCGAGGTCTGCTGCCTGGTCGACGATCCGCACGCCGCCGACGGTCGAGGCGAAGACGTCGTGGGTGGTCATCCGCAGGCCGGATCGCTGCTGCAGGACGGCGGTGACCATCGCCAGCC
>JBOHDW010000348.1:0-4017 GCA_050700795.1 Nocardioidaceae bacterium
GGCCGGCGGCGGCGCCGAGCTGGTGGCGGGCGACCTGGCGATGGACGAGGAGGCCAGGGAGGTCCGCCGCGGCGGCGACATCATCGAGCTGACCGCGACAGAGTTCGAGCTGCTGCGGTTCCTGATGCGCAACCCGCGGCGGGTCCTGTCCAAGGCGCAGATCCTGGACCGGGTGTGGAACTACGACTTCGGCGGCCAGGCCAACGTGGTCGAGCTCTACATCTCCTACCTGCGCAAGAAGGTCGACGCCGGCCGGGCGCCGATGATCCACACGATGCGCGGCGCCGGCTACGTCCTCAAGGCCGCGGACTGAGCCCGTGCGCCTCCTCCCGAGCTCCCTGACCGGCCGACTGGTCGCCACCGTGGTGGTACTGGTCGCCGCGGTGTGCGTGGCCGTCGGCGCGGTGACCGCGATCGCCATGCGCGCGGAGCTCACCGGCCAGCTCGACCAGCAGGTGGCCACCGCCCAGCAGCAGTTCGAACGGGGGCCGTCGTTCGGCGAGGGGGACGGGCCGCCGGACCTTGCCTTCCCCCGCGGGCAGGGCAGCGGCACGATCCAGGCCGTGTCGGTGGGCGCACAGCGGCGCGGTGCGCTCCTGGACCCCCAGGGGCGGGGGCGCCCCCTGAGCAGTGCCGCCCTCGACGTCTTGGACCGGGTCCCGGCCGACGGGCGCGCACACACCGTCCGGCTGAGCCACCTGGGCAGCTACCGCGTCCTGGTCTCGACGGGACAGGGCGACCTCCGCCTGGTCACCGGCCTGTCCACCCACGACACCATCGACGAGCCCCTGGGCAGCCTGATCGGCTGGGAGCTGCTGCTGACCGCGGGCGCGGTCGCGCTGGTGGCGATCGCCGGCGACCAGTTGGTACGCCGACAGCTGCGGCCGCTGCGCGAGGTCGCGAGGACCGCCCATTCGGTCAGCGAGCTGCCGCTGGACTCCGGTGAGATCGGCGAGACGGTCCGGGTGCCCGAGCGCCTGACCGACTCACGCACCGAGGTCGGCCAGGTGGGCGCGGCGCTCAACACGATGCTGGCCCACGTCGAGTCGGCCCTCGACTCCCGGCACCGGAGCGAGCAGCAGGTCCGCCAGTTCGTGGCCGACGCGTCCCACGAGCTGCGGACCCCCCTGACCACGATCACCGGGTACGCCGAGCTGTCTCGGCGTACGCCGGAGGACGCGGCGCAGCTCGCCCACGCCCTGGCGAAGGTCGACGGCGAGGCGCACCGGATGGCCGGCCTGGTCGACGACCTGTTGCTGCTGGCCCGGCTGGATGCCGGACGACCCCTCGAACGCGTGGAGGTCGATCTGACCAGACTCGTGCTCGAGGCCGTCGCCGACGCCCGGGTCGTCGCCGCCGACCACCGTTGGCGACTCGACCTGCCCGGCGAACCGGTCCTCGTCGAGGGCGACGAGCAGCGGCTGCATCAGGTGCTGACCAACCTGCTCACCAACGCGAGGCTGCACACTCCGCCGAGCACGACGGTCACCGTCGGCGTCCACCGAGCCGAGCACGGCGCCGAACTCACCGTCCACGACACCGGACCCGGCCTGCCGGAGGGGCTCGGCGCGCACGTCTTCGAGCGGTTCACCCGGGGCGACTCGGCGCGAACCAGGGCCTCGGGCGGGGTGGGGCTCGGTCTGTCCCTCGTCGAGGCGATCACCACCGCCCACGGTGGCGCCGTCGAGGTGCGCTCCGAACCCGGCTCCACGACGTTCACCGTCACGATGCCCTGAATCGGCAGCCGGAAGCGCCCGCGATCCCGAAATAGTTGCTCATAGTCACCGAACCACCCTCCAGAGCCCTTGTCGTGGTGGCGCACGTCGCGCAGACTGGGCGAAAGCAAATATCGGTCGTGTGGCCGACGTTCGCTTCGGGGATCGGGATACACGTCGTGGGGGACTTGTGAGTGAAACCGCAGCCGCGGAGATGGGGATCACGCGGCAAAGCAGATCAGACATGGCGCTCGGTGGGACGGCGCTGGGGTCCCGTGGGGCCGCACCGGCCCGGCTCCTGGCGTCGTGTCGTTCCTATGGGCCGGGTCATCAGATCCACTGGCTCCAGAAGGAGCACGCCATCGCGTGCGAGGGCGACGTGGTCAGCGCGCTGAGGATCAACGGGAGCGACCTCGAGCTTGAGCTCTCCGACGGTCGGACGCTGTGGTGGCGGCACCACGACCCCAGTGGGGTCGCGGACGCCCTGGAGGCGAACCCCGACGAGCTCCTCGCGCACGTGGCGCTGACCACGCTGCAGCTCGGGGACCGCTGGTTCAGCTGCGCGGACGCGGCGTGGCCCTGGGAGGACTGCAGCCGGCGCTGACCCGCCCGCTAGGGTCGCCGGGTGAGCCCGGTTCGCTGTGTGATGCGCAAGTGGCCCGACCAGCCGCACTGGGAGTTCGATGCGCTCCGTCTGGGCGACGACTCCTTCGGGACCTGGCTGGGGCTTCCGGTCGGCACCGTGCTGGCGCGCCCCGGCGCCCGATTCGTCACCGACCAGCCTCAGGTCACCCTGGTGCCCCCGGCTCCCCACGTGGCGACCTTCCACGTCCGCCCCGGTGAGACCTCGCCGGTCGCGGTGTACGTCGACATGACCACCCTCCCCGTCTGGGACGAGACCACGGTCACCTGCTTCGACCTCGACCTCGACGTGATCAAGGGGTGGGCCGGGCGGGTCTGGGTCGACGACGAGGACGAGTTCGCCGAGCACCGGGTTCGGTTCGGCTACCCGGCCGAGCTGGTCGCCCTCGCGGTCGAGAGCTGTCGCACGGTGCGGTCCGCGGTGGAGTCCGCGCTGCCGCCGTACGACGGGGCGACCGCGCAGCGGTGGCTGGGCCTGCTCGAGGAGCAGGTCCTGACCGAGCACGGACCGGGTCAGCCGCCGGGCCGGACGTACCCGGACTCGTAGGCCACCACCACCGCCTGCACGCGGTCGCGGACCCCGAGCTTGCCCAGGACCCGCGCGACGTGGGTCTTGACGGTGGCCTCCCCCACCACGAGCCGCTCCGCGATCTCGGCGTTCGAGAGTCCCTCGGCGACGAGCGTGAACACCTCCCGCTCGCGCTGGCTGAGCGTCGCGACCGGGGCCGGGATCCCCGCGCCGGGAGGTGGCGCGGCAACGAACCGCTCGACCAGGCGTCGGGTGACCGCGGGGGCCAGCATCGACTCCCCCCTGGCCACGACGCGCACCGCGTTGACCAGCTGCTCTCGGGGCGCGTCCTTGAGCAGGAAGCCGCTCGCGCCGGCCTTCATCGCGTCGTAGACGTACTCGTCGAAGTCGAAGGTGGTCAGCACCAGCACGCGGGCAGACGAGTCGGCCTCCGCCAGCGCGCGAGTCGCCTCGATGCCGTCCATCTCCGGCATCCGAATGTCCATGAGCACCACGTCCGGGTGCAGGTCGGCGACCCGGCGCAGGCACTGCCGGCCGTCGGCCGCATCGCCGACCACCTCCATGTCCGGCTCGAGGTCGAGGATCAGCCGGAACCCGGCGCGTACCAGCTCCTGGTCGTCGCAGAGCAGCACCTTGATCACGGCGCACCGCCCGGTGCAGGGGGCCGGGCCGGCAGGGTGGCGCGAAGCACGAAGCCGCCGTCCTCGGAAGGCCCGGCGGTGAACCGCCCTCCGACAGAGCCGACCCGCTCGCGGATGCCGATCAGCCCATGGCCGTCGCCCGATGAGGCGGTCGGTGCGGTGCGGCCCGGCCGGTTCTCGATCCGCACCTCGACCTGGTCGCCGGTGGCGGCCACCATCAGCGACGTGACCGCCCGGCCCGCGTGCCTGACCACGTTGGTCAGCCCCTCCTGGGCGATCCGGTAGACCGCCAGGTCCACGGCCGGCGCGAGCGGTGCGGACCCCGTGTCGATGGTCACCTGCAGCGGGAGACCGGCCTCGCGCATCCCCTGGGCGAGCCGTTGCAGCTCGTTCAGTCCCGGCGCCGGCCGCCGCGAGGTGTCCGGGGCATCCTCCGGCGTACGCAGCACCGACAACATCTGGCGCATCTCGGCGAGGGCCTCGCGGGCAC
>JBOHDW010000349.1:0-3946 GCA_050700795.1 Nocardioidaceae bacterium
GGATGGGCCGCGCCCTCGAGAGGAGAGCTATATGAACCGACATCATTTTTTCGCGAGTGCCGCCGTCGCCGCCGTGCTGCTCCAGGACGGGCAGGTCGTCAAGGGGGTTCCGGGGGCGTTGACCTTGCTGCACGACAACCGGTACGACGACGCGCAGGCGATCCGGTGGCTCTTCACCGCCGACCCGACCCTGCCCGGCCGGCCCATCGACGCGCTGCGGGAGAACCGGGGCGCCGAGGTGAAACGGCGCGCCCAGGCGCTGGCCTTCTGACCCCGGTTCCGCACCCTGGTCCGCCTGCGGATCCGGGGTTAGGGTCGGCAGATGAAACAGCAGCGGGCTGCGCTCGGCGTTGTCATCGCCGTCGTAGCCGCCGTGATCATCTGGTGGTCACAAGGCGGAACGAGCCCGAGCCAGTCCGCTGAGACGAACCAGGCCGTGACGGCCTCGCAGCTGCCCAGCCCCTCCGGGAGCGTCGACGCGGGGTCCGGACTTCCGTGGGTGGCCGTGTCGGCGTTGCCGGCGCAGGCCCGACAGACCCTCGACCTGATCGGGTCGGGTGGGCCGTTTCCGTACTCGGAGGACGGCGAGACCTTCCACAACTACGGCGACCTGCTCCCGGACCACCCCTACGGCTTCTACCACGAGTACACCGTGGTGACGCCCGGGTCCGACGACCGAGGGGCTCGTCGCATCATCGTCGGCACCGACGGTGCCTGCTATTACACGTCCGACCACTACAACAGTTTCGAGAGGATCTCCTTATGAGCGGTCTCGCGGCACTTCTGGCTGGTCACAACTCGCCGGATCTGTACCAATGGCACAGCGCGGCTCACATCACCGACGTCGAGCACGCCGTGGAGCACGCGGGCTGGAAGTTCGTCTATCTCGACGGCTGGACCATCGAGGACAAGCAGTCGTTCCTCAAGGCGACCGCGGCCGCCCTGTCGTTCCCCGACTACTTCGGGGAGAACTTCGATGCGCTCTCCGACTGCCTGCACGACGTCGACTGCGGTGACAAGCACGGGGTGGTGCTGCTGTGGGACGGGTGGAGCCCGTTCGCCCGGCATGAGGAGAACGCCTTCCACGTCGCGTTGAGTGTGCTCGGGGGGCGGGCCAATGCCGATCGGGGGTGCAAGTTCGCGGTGCTGTTGCGGGGGGAGGGGCCGGCGATCGACGTACCGGAGCTGCCGGCGAAGCACTAGTCGTTGGTTGCCGGTGAGGTCGGCTGCCCGGGCGGTGAGGTCGGCTGCCTGCCGGGCGGTCGGCCATCCATGCGGTTTGGTCCCCAACCGCACACTTTCGGCCTGAGGCATGCAGTTCATGACCATTCGGTGCATGATCTGGGCGACCCGAAGCGGTCCCATCAGGACGGATGGGTGACTGCCTGAGACGGCTCGTAAACGTTGCCGAATGGTCAGAGACTGCATGTCCTGGGCACGAATCCGTGCGGTTGGGGACCAAACCGCAACCTCCCCGGGGCACGGCAACCTCCCCCGGGCACGACGACAGCCCCCGCGTCGGTCAGACGACTCGCTGGGTGGCCGCCCGCGCCAGCTCCCGGAGTACGACGCGCGCACCCCCGCTCACCGGGGCCGCGGCCAACGCCTCGAGCGAACGACCGGTCAGCGCCTCGATCCGGGCCTCGACGTCGGCGTGCGCCCCGGAACGGTCGATGATCTCCCGCAGGTCGGCCACCTCGACGGCGGAGAGGGGAGAGCCCAACGCCTCCCGGAGCTGCTTGGCGTCGCGCTCCGACGCACCCTGCAGCGCGAGCGCCACGAGCACGGTCCGCTTCCCCTCGGTCAGGTCGTCGCCGGCCGGCTTCCCGGTGACCTCGGGGTCGCCGTACACGCCGAGCAGGTCGTCGCGCCGCTGGAACGCCTCGCCGAGCGGCAGGCCGTAGCCGCTCAGCGCCTCGAACATCGGCTCGGGGGCCCCGGCGAGGGCGGCGCCGACGTGCAGCGGCCGCTCGATGGAGTACTTCGCGGATTTGTACCGCAACACCCGCATCGACTGCTCGACGTCGGACTCACCACGGGCCTGGAGGGAGACGTCGAGGAACTGCCCGGCGATCACCTCGCTGCGCGTCGTGTCGAAGTACCCCAACGCGTCGAGCACCCGGCCCTGGCCGAGCCCGCAGGTGCGCAGCCGTTCGTCGGCCCACGACAACAGGAGGTCGCCGAGAAGGATCGCAGCCGCGGCGCCGTACTGTTCCGGGTCGCCGCTCCAGCCGTACCCGCGGTGGACCGCCTCGAACTCGCGGTGCACGGCGGGGCGGCCCCGGCGCGTGTCGGACGCATCCATGAAGTCGTCGTGGACGAGGGCGCTCGCGTGCAGCAGCTCCAGCGACGCGGCCGCCCGCACGAGGGCCGGCTCGTCGGGTGGCTCTTCGCGGACGGCACGGTACCCCCAGTAGCAGAACGAGGCGCGGAACCGCTTCCCACCGGTCACCGCCGCCCGCGCCGCCGAGGCGAGTCGCTCGGCGTCTCGTCCCAGTGGAACCAGCCGCGCGGCCTGGTCGTCGACGAACCCATCGAGGGACGACTGGAGCTCGCGCCGGAAGAGTTCGGCGTCCCAGTTCACGAGCGCGAGCCTACTGCCGGCCCGCAGCCCTATCCTGGGCCGCATGGCTCTCGGAACTCCCTCGCGCATGCCCGGTGGTGCCGCCACGGTTCGCGACCTCATCGGCTCCGGCCAGCGGTCGTACTCCTTCGAGTTCTTCCCGCCCAAGGATGCCGCCGGCGAGCGCCAGCTGTGGACCGCACTGCGGGAGCTCGAGGCACTGCAGCCGACGTTCGTCTCGGTGACGTACGGCGCCGGCGGCTCGACGCGCGACCGCACGATCCGGGCCACCGAGCAGATCGCGTCCGACACGTCGATGACCCCGCTCGCCCACCTGACCTGTGTCGGCCACCCGGTCGACGAGCTCCGGTCCGTGATCGGTGCGTACGCCGCGGCCGGCGTACGCAACGTGCTCGCGCTGCGCGGTGACCCGGCCGAGGGGCCGACGGCGCCGTTCGAGCCGCACCCGCAGGGGCTGCGGTACGCCGTCGAGCTGGTCTCCTTGGTCAAGTCGCTCGGCGACTTCTGCGTGGGCGTCGCGGCGTTCCCCGAGGGACATCCCTCCGCGACCTCCCTCGGGGCCGATGCGCGGGTGCTGGCCGCGAAGGCCGCGGCCGGTGCGGACTTCGCGATCACCCAGCTCTTCTTCCGGGCCGGGGACTACTTCGCGCTGGTGGACCGGGCGCGCGCGCTCGGTGTCGACATCCCGATCATCCCGGGCATCATGCCGATCACGAACCTCGTGCAGATCAAGCGGATGGCCGAGCTGTCCGGGGCCGCGCTTCCCGACGAGGTGGTCGCCCGGGTCTCGCGGTACGACGGCGACCCGGCCGCCGTACGCGCCGAGGGGATCGCGATCGCGACCGAGATGTGCGACGCCCTGCTCGACGGCGGGGCGCCGGGACTGCACTTCTACACGATGAACCGCTCCACCGCGACGCGGCAGATCTACGCCGGGTTGCGGGCGCCCGTCTGAGCCGTCGGCGCAGGGGTCACGCCGGGCCGATCTGCTCCGCGACGACGGCGGCGGTCAGCCCGACGAAGGGGAGTCCCGTCGTCGCCGCGACAGAGGCGCCCGCGCAGTAGACCCCGGCGTACGGCGTGCGGGTGGGCAGCCGGTCGCGCACCGTCGACCGGCCCTGCCAGAGGACGCCGTACGGCGAGCCGCCCCATTGCTCGAGCTGCTCACCCGGTGACAGGTCGATCCGGGTCTCGATGAGCCGCCGTACGCCGCGCAGCCCGGCGCCGGCGAGCGCACCGACGAGGTCGTCGGGCAGTCTGCCCCGCCCGAGGATGGTCCAGGCGGCCGCACCCGGGGGCGCCGTACCTCCCGTGCGGAGCAGCAGGGTCGCGTCCTTCGCGTGGACGACGACCTCGGGGGGC
>JBOHDW010000350.1:0-4199 GCA_050700795.1 Nocardioidaceae bacterium
GTGCGTCGCTGTTCGACTCGGCGACCTCGTTCGCGATGATCCGCGGCGGGCACGTCGACCTCGCCGTGCTCGGAGCGATGCAGGTGTCGGCGGCGGGCGACCTGGCCAACTGGACGATCCCCGGCAAGATGATCAAGGGGATGGGCGGAGCGATGGACCTGGTCCACGGCGCGAAGCGGGTGGTCGTCCTGATGGAGCACGTCGCGAAGGACGGGTCCTACAAGATCGTCAACGAGTGTTCGCTGCCCTATACCGGCAAGGGCGTCGTACAGCGGATCATCACCGACCTCGCGGTGATCGATGTGACGGCCGACGGCCTGCGGCTGGTCGAGCTCGCTCCCGACGTCACCGAGGACGAGGTGCGCACCAAGACCGAGCCGCCGCTGCTCTGACACGAGGGCTCCGTGATCCGTACCAAGCTCTTCATCCCTCAGCCGAGACGTGGGCTGGTGGCCCGTCCGCGGTTGGGGGACCGGCTGGCTGGGACGCAGCGCCCACGCCTGACGCTCGTCTCGGCGCCGCCGGGGTTCGGGAAGACCACCCTGGTCGCCGCGTGGGTCCAGGCCGCGGCGCGCCCGGTCGCCTGGGTGTCCCTGGAGGAGTCCGAGCAGCAGCCCGACTCGTTCTGGAGCTACGTGGTGACCGCGCTGGACGCGGCGGCGCCCGGCGTCGGTGGCGGCGCACTCCCTCTCCTCCAAGGTGCGGCTCCGCCCATCCGGAATGTTCTCGCCGCCGTGCTCAACGAGCTCAGTGCGCTTCCGGACGGCCTCGACCTGGTGCTCGACGACTACCACCTCGCCGACGGGCCGGCGATCGCGGGCGACGTGGCGTTCCTGCTGGAGCACCTGCCTCCTCTGGTGCATCTGGTGATCAGCACACGCGCCGACCCCGCCCTGCCGCTGGCCCGGCTGCGGGCCCGAGGTGAGTTGGTCGAGGTACGCGCAGCCGACCTCCGATTCACCCTCGACGAGGTGGCGGCGTACCTGAACGAGGTCATCGGGCTGGACCTCGGCGCTGCCGACATCGCCGCCCTGGAGGACCGCACGGAGGGGTGGATCGCCGCCCTTCAGCTGGCGGCGCTCTCACTGCAGGGCCGAGAGGACGTGGCCGGCTTCATCGCCGGCTTCGCCGGGGACGACCGGCACGTCGTCGACTACCTCGTCGAGGAGGTGCTCGGGCGGCAGCCGGACACCGTACGACGCTTCCTGCTCCAGACCTCGATCCTGGACCGGCTCAGCGGGCCGCTTTGCGACGCCGTCACTGGTGCGGGGGACGGAAGGGCGGTGCTGGAGAAGCTCGAACGCTCGAACCTGTTCGTGGTACCCCTCGATGACAGCCGCCAGTGGTATCGGTACCACCACCTGTTCGCCGAGGTGTTGCGCACGCACCTTCTGGCCGAGCGACCCGACGAGATCGCCGACCTGCATCGCCGGGCGGCACAGTGGTACGGCGCGAACGGGGATACGGTCGCATCGGTCCGGCACTCCCTCGGTGCCGGCGACGTCGAACAGGCGGCCGACCTGATCGAACGCTCGGTGATCGGGATGCTGCGCGACCGGCAGGAAACGACAGCCAGACGCTGGATAGACGACATCCCGGCCGACGTCGTACGCCGGCGACCCGTCCTTGCCGTCGGTTTCATCGGGGCGCTGATGTCCAGTGGCCGGTTCGAGAGTGTCGAGGGCCGACTGGACGAGGTGGAGCGGCTGCTCGCTGCTCCGACCGAGGACATGGTCGTGCTCGAGAAGGCCGAGCTGGCGCGCCTGCCGGGCGCGATCGAGACGTACCGGGCGGCCCTCGCGCTGGTTCGGGGCGACCCCGCGGCGACCGTCGTCCATGCGGACCGCGCCGTTGACCGCGCCGCGCCCGGCGACGACCTCACCGTGGCGGCCGCGTCCGCCCTGTCGGGGCTCGCCTCGTGGGCAAGCGGGGACCTCGACGCCGCACATCGGGGCTACTCACTCGCCGTCGAGGGGCTGGCACGCGCCGGCAACTACTCGGACGTGCTCGGGTGCTCGATCACGCTGGCCGATCTCCGGATCACCCAGGGGAGGCTCGTCGACGCTCGGCGGACCTACGAGGACGCGCTGCTGCTTGCCGCCGCCCACGAGACGGGGGAGGTGCTGCGAGGTACCGCGGACATGCTGGTCGGCCTGAGCCAGCTCGCCGTCGAGCGGGACGACCTCGAGGCCGCGGCGGCCAACCTGGGCCGGGCGGGCGAGCTGGGCGAGCACAACGGCCTTCCCCAGAATCCCTACCGGTGGCGGGTCGCTCGCGCACGCCTGCGCGAGGCGGAGGGGGACCTCGCCGGTGCCCTCGCCCTGCTCGAGGAGGCAGAGCAGGTCTACGTGGGCGACTTCTCCCCGAACGTGCGACCGGTCCCCGCCCAGCGGGCGAGGGTGCTCGTGACGCAGGGCCGCACCGCCGCGGCTCTCGACTGGGCGCGCGAGCAGGGACTCGCCCCGGAGGACGACCTGCATTACCTGCGCGAGTACGAGCACGTCACCTTGGCCCGGATCCTGATGCATCAGCACACCGCCGAGGGCTCACGACCGGGCCTGGGCACGGCCCGCGGCCTGCTCGAGCGGCTCCGTGTCGCCGCCGAGGAGGGCGGGCGGACCGGAAGCCTGGTCGAGATCCTGGCCTTGCAGGCGCTCGCCCACCACCTCGCCCACGGCCGTCACGACGTCCCGGGAGCCGTCGCTCCGCTGGAGCGCGCGTTGAGCCTCGCCGAGCCGGAAGGGTACGTGCGCGTCTTCGTCGGCGAGGGCGTCTCGATGGCCGCACTGCTCGAGCTCCTCATCAGAAGGGCTCCCTCGTGGCAGTACCCGCGTCGCCTGCTCGACGCCCACAAGAGGGCGATAGAACCCGCCGTACCCTCGAGCCAGGGCCTGGTCGACCCGCTCAGTGTGCGGGAGCTGGACGTGCTCCGGCTGCTTGCGACGGAGCTCGACGGACCCGCGATCGCGCGCGAGCTCGTGGTCTCGCTCAACACCGTGCGCACGCACACGAAGAACATCTACGCCAAGCTCGGGGTCAACAGCCGCCGCGCTGCGGTCTCCCGAGCGGGCGACCTCCGGCTGCTGTAGCCATCCGCCGGCCGGCAAAAGATCACCATCACGCTCACCACACGATGTGATGTCCGGTCACCCTCTCGACTCCTAGTTTTCGGGCATGAACACGGCACAGACCAGCCGCCCGGACGAGTCCGGCTGGTACGAGATCCGCCTGCACGGGCGTCTCGCCCCCCGATGGTCCGCCCGATTCGAGGGCATGAGTCTGGCCACCGGTGACGGCTTCACCCTGCTCAGGGGTCCAGTCGTCGACCAGGCCGCACTTCATGGCCTGCTGCAGCAGCTTCGCGACATCGGTCTGCCCCTGGTCTCGGTCACCAGGATCGAACCCGATGACGAGATGCACCCACCTCAACAACCCGGCACCACCACACCCTCAGGAGCCTGATATGACCACCACCGCACCAGCCACCGCCGCCGCCGGCACCGCCCGCACCCGTCTCGACCCGACGCGCAGCCACGCCCGGGCCGCCGGCATCTTCTACCTGCTCACCTTCGTCTCCTCGATCCCGGCGCTGCTGCTGATCGGGCCGGTGCTGCACAACCCCGGCTACATCACCGGCGGCGGTCAGGACACCCGCGTCATTTGGGGCTGCGTCCTCGACGTGGTCAACGCGCTGACCGCCGTGGGTTCGGCCGTGGCACTCTTCCCGGTGGTGAAGCGCCAGAACGAGTCGATGGCGCTCGGCTTCATCACCTCGCGGCTGATGGAGGCCGCCGTGGTCATGATCGGCGTGGTGAGCCTCCTGGCCGTCGTGACCATGCGGCAGGACTACGCCGGAGCCGCCGACGCCACCTCGCTGTTGACCACCGGCCACGCCCTGGTCGAGGTGCGGAACTGGACCTTCCTGCTCGGCCCCGGCCTGATGCCGGCCATCAACGCCGTCCTGCTGGGCACCTTGATGTACCGCTCGAGGCTGGTGCCTCGCATCATCCCGACCGTCGGCCTGATCGGCGCCCCGCTGCTGTTGGGCTCGGTGCTCGCGACGCTGTTCGGTGTCTTCGACCAGATCTCGCCCGCGGCATCGGTGCTCGCCCTTCCGGTGGCGGCATGGGAGTTCACGCTCGGCTGCTGGATGACCTTCAAAGGCTTCAACCGCTCTGGCGTCAGGGCGCTCGGCACCC
>JBOHDW010000351.1:0-10221 GCA_050700795.1 Nocardioidaceae bacterium
GTCACGTGGAGGGAGGTGGCGGTGGCGACGGCCATCGCCGCGTTCGCGATGTTCACCCGCCCCGGCAGGGACGGGTGCAGCGGGACCCGGGTCCCGGCCGAGACGAGGTCGGTGCCCTCGACCCACCAGTCGGCCTCGGGGCGGGCGAACCCGCACGAGCACCCCCACCCCACGTCGTGGCCGACGAGACGACGCGAACAGCGCGGGCAGGCGGTCATGTCGGCGAGCCCTCGGCGACCCGCCGAGACCCAGGTCACCGACCGCGCTGCCGAGGCCGCCCACACCACCGCGGGGTCGTCGGCGTTCGCCACGACGAGAGGCACCTCGGTCAGGGCCGACCTCCAGCTGCGGGCGACGGGGAGCACCTCGGGGTGCCGATGCAGCTGGTCACGCGAGAGGTTGAGCAACACCACCACGGACGGTCGGGTGCTCGTGACCGTCCAGGGCAGCCAGCCCTCGTCGGTCTCCAGGACGACGTGCTCGGCGCACCCCTCGGCGAGAGCCTGCACCAGGCCGGCGGGCAGGTTTGCCCCGTCGGCGTTGGTGTCGGTGGCGAAGCTCGAACGAAGGGCTGCGGTCGTCATCGCCGCGGTCGTCGACTTGCCGTTGGTGCCGCTCACGAGGACGACGGTGCGTCCGTCCGAGAGGGTGTGGACCGCTCGCGGCGCGATGGCGAGCAGGACACGCCCTCCGATCACCCCACCCCCGCCGAGCCCGAAACGGCGCGACAGCCGGCTCGCGGCGTCCGCGAGCCTTCGGGCAAGATCGACCCGGCCCGCGGTGGTTGCCCGGAGCGGGCCCGGGGCGGAGATCTCCATCCCCCCAATGTGCGCCGCGCGGCTGAGAGATTTCTTGGCGGGTGGCGCTCAGCCGCGGACGGGAGCCACCGCCGTGATCCGGTGGATGGCGAAGCTGCGGACCTGCTCGCGACGGGGGTCGTACGCCGTCAGCCAGCCACCCTCAATCCGCACCGGGTCGACCACCCGTTCAACGGTCGCGCCGGAGTTGTCGACGTACCCGATCCACACCGATGAACCGGTGTCGGCGGCCGACCGGAGTCGAGCGAGCGCGTCGGCCGGCGTGGTCGACTCGACGACGCCGGGGCGTGCGTCGGCGGCCCGGTCACCGGCCCGGATCGCGGTCACCGCGGCGGAGACGCGCGCGGCTCCGCGGGCGGCACCCGTGGCCGCCCGGAGCCGCGGAACCCGTGCCCGGCGAGGCTCACGACGCGCGACGTGCACGGTGCCGTCCTCGGCCTCGACGACGGGGGCCGCCCCCAGGTCACGCAACTGGGGGAGCAGCCGGTCGACGGGCACGTCGCTGATCAGGACGGTCGGCGCGATCCGGCGCAGCCGCAGTGGCGGGTGTCGAAGCAGGTCGAGCAGGGCTGCCTCGTCGTCGCTGCGCACGAACGCCTCGGCGACACCGACCCGCACGGTGCCGAACCGGCGGGCCACGTCGTCGACGAGGTAGGTCAGCGGCTGAGGCACGGGCGTGCGGGAGGCACGAGCGAGCAGGGCGTGGATCTCGGCCGAGGACCAACCGGCGTCGTACGCGTGGCGGACGGACGGCTCGGTGAACCGATAGACGGTGGCACCTCCGCGGGACTCGACGGAGGCGACGGTGGCCAGGTCACGCGCGAGCTCCTGCTCGAGCGGACCGGGGGCGACCGCGGTGAGATCGGCCTGGAGGAGGACGTGGTCGACCGGTTCGGGGATCGCGGGGGCCAGCACCGCCGCGGCGTCCGCGCCGGCGAGCAGGGCGCTTCCGTGGGTGGCGACCCCGCCGAGCCCCATCACCCCGATCACCGACGCCTCCTCGACCACCCACCCCACCGCGGGCGCGCGGTCGGCGGGTCGGCGCGGTCGCAGCCAGCGGAGCCGCTCGACGAGCGAGGGGACCCCGGTCCCCGCGGCCAGCACCGTACCCGCGGTGAGTGCTGCCACCTCGTCGAGTGCCTGGCGGCGGGTCTCGACGAGCCAGCCCCGCTCGAGGTCGGCACCAAGTGCGTTGACCGGCTTGCCGGCGAGGCGGCTGCCGATCAGTCCGGTCAGCCGCGAGGAGTCCAGCCAGGCGGTCGCCAGGCGCACCCAACGCCCGGCCGGCGGCATCGCCCTCCACGCGTCGAACGCGTCGGTCGGCAACCATGCATTCTCGCCGTCGACCAGCCCTGAGGAGAGCAGGCCGGCCGCTGACGAGGTCTCGACGACCAGCGCAACGACGCGTTCGTCGGCGGCCAGCAGCTCGCCGGCCGCCTTGAGCTCCCTCACTCCCAGCCCACCTCCGCGCAGCACGCTCGGTGGGGAGGTGCCCCACTGCTCGAGCAGCAGCTCGGCATGCCGGACGAACTCGTACGCCGCGCCCGCGGCCGCCTGGTCGACGAGCATCGCGTCGCGCTTCGCCGTCGCCAGCGCGGGAATGTCGTCGATCCGTCCACGCGTGGTCCGCCCGCCCCGCATCACGATCGAGACCTCGCGGGGGACGGCGACTCGGCGGCCGTCCCGAGCGAGGACGAGCCCGCGGGCAAGCAGCTGGTCGACCGGTCCGACGACGTCTGAGCGCGACGCCTGGCGTCCGGTGGTCTCCGCCGTCCCGTCCTGGCCGGTCGCGTCGAGGTGCTCCAGGATCGCCGTCGCCCGATCGTCGACCTCGTCGATGAGCCGGCGGGCCAGCCCCGGCAACGCCCCCGTGATCGCCTCGATGTCGGCGGCCCGGTCGCCGGTGGGGGTCAGTCCCAGGCCGCCGGCGAGGCGGCCCACCCTCGACGGGCCGTACGGCGCGAGCAGGGTCGCTGCCGAAGGGCCGAGCCGGCTCATCGACGTACCGACGGCGTCGACGAGCACGCTGACCGCGCGTAGCTCGAGATCGGAGCCCCACACGAGCGCGGCGGCCCGCACTCGTTCCAAGGCCTCGGCCGACTCACCGTTGACGATCGCGCGGAGGGCACTCTCCGACGCCACGCCGCCGAGCGCGACCAGGGCGTCGATGACGGTGAGCTCGAGGGTGGTGAGATCGTCGAGGGCGCGGACCACCGACGCCCGGGTGCCGATCCGGGAGGCGAGCTGGGCGCTGTCCTGCGGCGTGGGTGAGGCGAGGTCGGGTCGGAGCTCCAACAGGCGCGCCAACTGCACGTCGGACCAGCTGCGGAGCTGGTCGGCGAGGGTTCGGGGCGCGGACGTGGCCATCCGGACAACGTTACCGCCGAGCCGATCCAGGCTGGTCAGTCGTACGACGCGTGGTTATGGTCGAATCATGCTGGCGCAGGTTGCGGGCGAGACGATCCCCGCGCTCATCGAGGAGACGATCGGCCACAACTTCGAACGAATCGCGCGCGACCACGCCGATCGTGAGGCGATGGTGGAGGTGGCGACCGGCAGGCGATGGAGCTATGCCGAGCTGGACCGGGACGTCAACGCGCTGGCGCGGGGGCTGATCGGCGCCGGGATCGTCAAGGGCGACCGGGTCGGGATCTGGGCACCCAACTGCGCCGAGTGGACCCTGGTGCAGTACGCGACGGCCAAGCTCGGCGCCATCTTGGTCAACGTCAACCCGTCGTACCGGACGCACGAGCTCGCCTACGCGCTCAACCAGTCCGGTCAGAGGCTGCTCGTGTCCGCCACGGAGTTCAAGACCAGCAACTATCGCGCCATGGTCGAGGAGGTCCGCCCGGAGGCCGGAGCACTCGAGCGGGTCGTCTACATCGGCACACCGGACTGGGCCGAGCTGCTCGCCGAGGGAGAGGGCGTCCCCGATGGCGCGGTGGCCGAGCGGATGGCCACGCTGGACAACAACGACCCGATCAACATCCAGTACACATCGGGCACGACGGGGTATCCGAAGGGCGCGACCCTGAGCCACCGCAACATCCTGAACAACGGCTTCTTGGTGACCGAGACGATGAGGTTCACCGAGCGGGACCGGTTGGCCATACCGGTGCCGTTCTACCACTGCTTCGGGATGGTGATGGGCAACCTGGGTAGCACTTCCCAGGGCGCCTGCATGGTCATCCCCGCCCCCGGGTTCGACCCCGGGATCACGCTGAGCACGATCCAGGACGAGCGGTGCACCTGCGTGTACGGCGTGCCCACGATGTTCATCGCGATGCAGAACCACCCCGAGTTCGCGACCTACGACCTGTCGTCGCTGCGCACCGGCATCATGGCCGGTTCGCCATGCCCGGTCGAGGTGATGAAGCGCTGCATCAGCGACATGCACATGGCCGAGGTCGGCATCGCCTACGGGATGACCGAGACATCGCCGGTGTCCACCCAGACCCGCCCCGACGACGACCTCGACCGCCGGGTGTCGACGATCGGACGGGTCCATCCCCATGTCGAGATCAAGGTCATCGACCCGGTCAGCGGCGACACCGTGGAGCGCGGTGAGCCCGGAGAGTTCTGCACCCGGGGGTACTCGGTGATGCTGGGCTACTGGGAGGACCCCGAGAAGACGGCGGAGGCGATCGACGCGGACGGCTGGATGCACACCGGCGACCTGGCCACGATGGCCGAGGACGGCTACTGCAACATCGTCGGGCGGATCAAGGACATGGTGATCCGAGGCGGCGAGAACGTCTATCCACGCGAGATCGAGGAGTTCCTCTACAGTCACCCCGACATTGAGGACGTCCAGGTGATCGGCGTTCCCGACGACAAGTACGGCGAGGAGCTCTGTGCGTGGGTGAAGATGCGCGCGGGGGCGAAGGCTCTCGACGCGGACGCGATCCGGGCGTTCGCCGCCGGAAGGTTGGCGACCTTCAAGATCCCACGATACGTCATGCTCGTCGACGAGTTCCCGATGACCGTCACCGGGAAGATCAGGAAGGTTCAGATGCGCGAGGAGACCGCTGCCAAGCTCGGGCTGAGGGCGAGCCCCACCGCATGAACGATGACCTCGTGAACCCGGCCGACGAACTGGCCGGCTCCTATTTCGCTGCGCTGCTGGAAGCCGAGCCCACGTGGGCGCACCTCCTCGGCGACCTCCGCCACGCCGGGAGCTTCGAGCGGATCTCGAGATCCGCGCAGGACTCCCTGGTCGAGACCCTTCGGGCGTTCGAGGCGCGGGCGAACCGGCTTCGTGAGGACGGACTCGACGAACAGCAGCGGGTCACTCGGGCGATGGTCGCCTCGGACGCGACCCGGCGGCGGGGGCTTCTGGAGGCGCGGCTCGCCGAGTTCGCGGCGAACCCGATCTTCGGTACGCAGGTGTCGCTGGCCGTGGTGGTCCCGATGCTGGCGGTCGCCGACCCCGTCGTTGCCGAGGCCTTCATCGACAAGTACGCCGCGATCGGGACCTACTTCTCCGACCTCGCCGAACGGCACCGCGAAGGGGTGGCCGGCGGACGGACGCCGGCTCGCTTCGCGGTCGAGGGCACCATCGCTCAGGTCGAGACCTGGCTGTCGACGCCGGTCGAGCGGGATCCCCTGCTCAACACCGGCGCCCCTCCCGACGGGCTCGATCTGCAGGCCTGGCACGGCCGCCTGAAGGACGTGATCGTGAGTCGGGTCCGGCCGGGGCTCGAGCACTACCGCGACGTGCTTCGAGACGAGGTGCTCGCCCCCGCCCGTCCCGACGACCGGGTCGGGCTGACCTGGCTCGAGGGCGGTGCCGACGACTACGCCGGCTGCCTGCGCTACTTCACGACCACCGACAAGACGGCACAGGAGATCCACGACATCGGACTGTCGCAGGTGGCCGGCCTGGCGGTGGAGTACGCCGCCCTCGGCCGGTCGGTGCTGGGAACGCACGACGTACCCGCGATCTTCGAGGCGCTGCGCTCCGACCCGGCACTGCACTACGGCGACGCCGACGCCCTCGTGGCGGCATCAAAGGTGGCGCTCGCCCGGGCCGAGAAGGCGATGCCCGCGTGGTTCGAGGTGCTCCCGAGGGCCGCCTGTCGCGTGGAGCCGACCACGACCGGCGCGAAGGCCTTCTACTACCCGCCATCGATCGACGGCGCCCGTGGCGGCACCTTCTTCATCAACGTCTCCGACCCGTCGGCGTGGGGAACCTTCGAGCTCGAGGCGGTCGCGTACCACGAGGGGGTCCCGGGCCATCACCTCCAGCTGGCGATCGCCTCGGAGCTGACCTCGCTTCCGGAGCTGCGCAAGCACTCGAACAACTCGGCGTACGCCGAAGGGTGGGGTCTCTACACCGAGCGGCTCTCCGACGAGATGGGGTTGTACTCCTCCGACGTCGACCGGATGGGCATGTTGTGCGCGGACTCGTTGCGGGCCTGTCGGCTCGTCGTCGACACCGGGATGCACGCGTTGGGGTGGAGCCGCCAGCAGGCCGTCGACTACATGGTCACGAACTCCCCGATGACCGAGGGCCATGTGCGCGCCGAGATCGACCGCTATGCGCTGACACCGGGGCAGGCGACGTCGTACATGATCGGGCGGCTCGAGATCCAGCGGATGCGGCGGGAGGCCGAGGAGCGGCTGGGCGAGGGGTTCGACGTCAGGGCGTTCCACAGCGCCGTACTCGACTCGGGGGCGCTCCCGTTGGACGTGCTCGACCGGGTGGTGACCTCCCGGCTGGGGTGAGCTCGCGGCCGGCCACCCGGACGGCCACCCGGAGGGCCACCCGGACGGGACGCGCGGACGGCGCGTCATACCCTGAGAGGGTGACGCCGCTGGTGGTCGGGTTCGACCTGGACATGACCCTGATCGACAGCCGCCCGGGATTCGCCTCCGTCGTGGCCGCCCTCTCCGAGGAGACCGGAGTTCCCCTCGACGGTACGACGCTCAGCGCGAACCTCGGCGCTCCCTTGGACCAGATGCTGGCGCCGTACTTCCCCGACGAGCGGCTGCCCGGCCTGATCGACCGGTTCCGGGCGCTCTACCCGGAGCGGGCGATCGCTTCGGCGGAGTTGTTGCCGGGGGCGAGAGATGCCCTGGCCGCCGTACGCCGGCAGGGTGGTCGCTCCCTGGTGGTGACCGGGAAGTTCACCCCCAACGCACGGCTGCATCTGGACGCCCTGGGGATCGAGGTCGACGAGCTGGTCGGGGAGGTGTGGGGCCGGGCCAAGGGGGCGGTGCTCGCCGAGCACGCGGCCTCGGTCTATGTCGGCGACCACGTCCACGATGTCGCCGGCGCGCGCGCGGCCGGCGCGGTGAGCGTGTCGGTGCTCTCCGGCGGATGCAGCGAGGCCGAGCTCCGGGAGGCGGGCACCGACGTGGTGCTGAGCTCCCTGGCGGAGTTCCCCGCGTGGCTCGACGAGCACCTGCTCGACCCGCGGCTCGTCGCATTGGAGGAGGAGCTGCGGCGACGGGGGTCCGTGCTGGTCGCCTTCAGCGGCGGCGCGGACAGTGCCTTCCTGCTGGCCGCGGCGGTTCGCGCCCTCGGTGCCTCCCGGGTGGCCGCGGCCACGGCGTACTCCGCGTCGTTGCCGGCATCCGAACGAGACCCCGCGCGGGAGTACGCCGAGCGGCTCGGCGTCCGCGTGTTCGCCCCCCGAACCCATGAGATGGAGCGGGAGGGGTACCGCGCCAACGCCGGTGACCGGTGCTACTTCTGCAAGGCGGAGCTCATCGAGACGCTCGGCCCGTTGGCGGAGCGCGAGGGGCTGGCCTTCGTCGCCACCGGGACCAACGCCGACGACGCCGTCGCGGGGTTCCGGCCGGGGATCCGGGCCGCCGCCGAGCGTGGCGCCATCACCCCTCTGCGCGATGCCGGTCTGACCAAGACCCAGATCCGGGCCGCCTCCCGCCGATGGGGGTTGTCGACCTGGGACAAACCGGCCGCCGCGTGTCTGTCGTCGAGGATCGCCTACGGGATCGAGGTCAGCCCGCACCGGCTGGCGAGGGTCGAGCGCGCCGAAGGCGGGGTCCGAGCCACGCTGTCGGCGGCCGGGGTCGGCGTGCGCGACCTGCGGGTGCGCGACCTCGGCGACCGCGCGTCGATCGAGCTCGACGCTCCCGCGTTGGCGGCGGCGAACGCCGACCCGGCCCTGGAGCGATCACTGCTCGATGGTGTCCGGAGCGCCGGCTTCCCCCGCGCCGAGGTCGACCCGCGTGGCTTCCGGTCCGGCTCCCTCAACGCCCTCCTCCCCGTCGACCCGGCTCGAACGCAACGCTGAACCCCGTCGACCCGGCTTGAACGCAACGATCGGGTGGCGAAACCGGGTGGGGCGGCACCGGCCTCACGCCGTACCCTTTCCCCGAACGGTCCACGAGCAGAAGAGGTCACGGTGCCGACAGGCAAGGTCAAGTGGTACGACGCCGAGAAGGGGTTCGGCTTCCTGGCGCAGGACGGCGGCGGCGACGTCTACGTGCGCTCCGAGGCCCTGCCCGCGGGCACCACATCGTTGAAGGCCGGGACACGCGTCGAGTTCGGGATCGTCCAGGGCCGGCGCGGCGACCAGGCCCTCCAGGTCCGGCTCCTCGAACCGGCCGCCTCGGTGTCGAAGGCGCTGCGGAAGAAGCCGTCGGACATGGTCAACATCATCGAGGACCTCTACCGGCTGCTCGAGAGTGTCGAGAAGGGGTACCGCGCCGGTCGCCACCCCGACGCGAAAGCGGCAGAACGTGCGGCGAAGGTGCTTCGCGCGGTCGCCGACGAACTGGAGCTCTGAGCTGCGTTCAAGCCGGGTCGAGGGGTTTGGGGGTTGCGTTCGAGCCGGGTCGGCGTACGGCGGCGAGAGTCCAGATCGCCCAGCCGATGAGCAGCCCGGCCGCGACCCCGAGCCCGAGACGGGGCACCAGCGGCAGCGCGATCCCGATGAACCCGCCGACCACCCACGACAGCTGCAGCAGCGTCTCCGAGCGTGCGAACGCGCTGGCTCGGGTGTGCTCGGGGACCTCCCGCTGGATAAGCGCGTCCAGCGACAGCTTCCCGAACGACTGGGCCAGTCCGGCCGTCAACGCCAGGAGTACGGCGGTCGGCAGCCCGTAGAACAGCGCCGCGAGTACGGCGACCACGGCATCGGCGAACAGGGTGACCAGCACCGAGAGCTCGGGTCTGACCCGGCGAAGCACGTTGCCGAGCCCGATGCCGAGCGTGCTGCCGAGCCCGGCGGCCCCGACGACCAGGCCGAGCAGCAGGGTGCCTCGATGCTCGAACCCGGGGAACGGCTTGTCGCGTAGCAGGAAGGCCATGTAGAGGGTCAGGAAGCCCGAGAGCAGCCGCAGCCCCGAGTTCGACCGCAACGCCACCACGACGGCGTGCGGAATCGGCGGCCGGTCCCGGCGCCGGAGAGCGAGCTCCTCCGCGCCCGCGGTGTGGTCGACCCCGGCCGGCAGCAGGATCGCCAGGATCGTGCCCGCGACGAAGACCAGGAAGGCGTAGCGCAGTGACCACTGGGCGCCGAGCCTGGACGCGCCGACCGCCAACGGCGCGGAGACCGCCGCCCCCGCGACACCGGCCAAGGAGATGCGGGAGTTCGCCTTCACCAGGCTCAGCTGGGACGGCAACAGCCGGGGTACGGCGGCGGCCCGCGTCACGCCGTACGCCTTCGACGCGACCAGGCAGCCGAGCGCGGCGGGGAAGAGGGCCAGCTCGTTGCGAGCGACCGCATCGGCGAGCACCCAGCACAGGAACGCCCGGATCGCCATGGTCGCGCCGATCGCCCATCGTCGACCGTGGGAGAACCGGTCGAGGAACGGGCCGATGAGCGGCGCGATGACCGCGAACGGAAGCATCGTCAGACCGAGGAACAGCGCCACCTGACCGCGTGCCTGGCCGGTGGGGACCTGGAAGAACAAGGTGCCGGCGAGCGAGATCGCGAGGGCCGCATCACCGGCGGCGTTGAAGGCGTGCAGCTCGATCAACCGGTAGAGCCCGGTGTCGCCGGCCCCTTCTGCGCGGGACGCCCGGCGGGCCTGGCGGAAGGTGAAACGAGCCGCGGTCCTGGTCGCTCCGCCGGCCCGGCGGGCCCCCCGCACCCCCGCGGAGCCGACCACCTTGGCCCCCCGTCCGGTGCTCTGCGCGAGCGCACGTCCCCGATGCGCGGAGTCGGCGCCGTCGACCTGCTCGTCGGCGTCCGGTTCCTCGGGTGGCATGTGTCCATCTTGCCCGTCCCGCTCGCGTCGATGACGCCGACGCCGCGCCCCGGCGCGACAACCGCGCTCCGGTTAAGGAAGAATCGCCGACGTGATGGCCACCACGAAGACCGCCAGGCCCGACGCTGTCGGGGTGCAGGCCGTCGAGGCCGCCCGCGCGGCGCTGCTGGAGAACGTCGGCGTCCTCGACGTCGGTGCGCATCTTGGCACCGTGGTCGAG
>JBOHDW010000352.1:0-2383 GCA_050700795.1 Nocardioidaceae bacterium
GGCCGATACCGTAGGGCAGCCATCCCCGGTTGGTCTGTCGGCAGGGCCCGCCGCACTTTGAATGCGGATAAAGCGACGTAGGTTCGACTCCTACCCGGGGAGCGAGGGCCGGGCCCAGCGGCCGCCGGAACCATCCCGCGAGGAGCAACGTGACCGAGACAGCCCACCGCAGCGGTCCCGCGGCCGTGATCGTCCTCGCGGCCGGCGAGGGCACCAGGATGCGGTCCAAGACGATGAAGGTGCTGCACCCGATCTGCGGCCGCAGCATGATCGGCCACGTCCTGCTCGCCGCCCTCGGGACGGAGCCGACCCGGCTGGTGGTCGTCGTCGGTCACGGCCGCGACCAGGTCGGACCGCACGTGCTCGAGTGGGCGCCGGACGCCGTACTCGCGGTTCAGGAGCGCCAGGCGGGCACCGGAGACGCGGTGCGGGTCGGCGTGGACGCCCTCCGGGTCGCCGCCGGTACGACGCAGGGCACCGTCGTGGTGGTCGCCGGCGACACCCCCCTCCTCGAGGCCGAGACCCTCGCCGGTCTCGTCGGGGACCACGACGGCGCCCGGCGGACGGTCACCGTCCTGACCGGGCTCCTGGACGACCCGTTCGGCTACGGCCGCATCGTCCGCGACGACGAGGGGGCGGTCAGCGCGATCGTGGAGGAGAAGGACGCCTCCGACGAGCAACGGTCGGTTCGCGAGATCAGCAGCGGGGTGTTCGCGTTCGACGGCGACTTCCTCGGCGACGCGCTCACCGCGATCGGCACCGACAACGCGAAGGGCGAGTACTACCTGCCCGACGTGGTCGCGATCGCCCACCGAGACGGCAAGGCGGTCGGCGCTCGGCGCATCGATGACGTGGTCCAGACCCGAGGTGCCAACGACCGGGCCCAGCTGGCCGCCCTCGCCGCCGAGATGAACCGGCGCACCCTCGACAGATGGATGCGCGACGGGGTCACGATCGTGGACCCGGCCTCGACCTGGATCGACTCCGACGTCTCGCTCCAGGCCGACGTGACGCTCCTTCCCGGGGTGCAGCTGCTCGGCGCCACCACGGTCGCCGAGGACGCCGTCGTCGGTCCCGACTCGACGCTGAAGGACATGGAGATCGGTCGGGGGGCCAAGGTGGTCCGCACGCACGGCGAGCTGGCCGTGATCGGCGATGGCGCCAACGTGGGCCCCTTCTCCTACCTGCGTCCCGGGACCCTGCTCGGGGTGGGCGGCAAGATCGGCGCGTTCGTCGAGACGAAGAACGCGCAGATCGGTGACGGTGCGAAGGTCCCGCACCTGTCCTACGTGGGCGACGCCGAGATCGGGGAGGGCACCAACATCGGCGCCGGGACGATCTTCGCCAACTACGACGGCATGAACAAGCACCGGACCCGGGTCGGTAGTCACGCGCGGACCGCTTCGAACAACACCTTCGTCGCGCCGGTCGAGATCGGGGACGGCGCTGCGACCGGCGCCGGGACCGTCGTACGCCGAGACGTCCCGCCCGGCGCCCTGGCCGTCTCGGGAGGGCCCCAGCGGGTGATCGAGGACTGGGCACGGCGCAAACGACCCGGGACGGCACAGGCCGCGGCCGCGGAGGCCGCCCAAGGACGCACCTCGGCCCAGGTCGCCGCGGACGACACGGCTGAGGGACAATCGGACTGAGTCGCCTACTCCGAGGGAGCGTCCGAGCGTGAGCGGACTGAAGCGGAACACCGAGAAGAAGCTCATGCTCTTCAGTGGCCGGGCGCACCTCGAGCTCGCGGAGGAGGTGGCCGCGTTCCTCGGCACCGGGCTGGTGCCGACCCAGGCCTACGACTTCGCGAACTCCGAGATCTACATCCGCTACGAGGAGTCGGTGCGCGGCTGCCACGCCTTCGTGATGCAGAGCCACACCGCCCCGGTCAACGAATGGATCATGGAGCACCTGATCATGGTCGACGCCCTGAAGCGGGCCTCGGCGCACCGGATCACCGTGGTGATGCCGTTCTACGGCTATGCCCGGCAGGACAAGAAGCACCGCGGCCGGGAGCCGATCTCGGCGCGGTTGATGGCCGACCTGTTCAAGACGGCCGGGGCCGACCGGCTCATCGCGGTCGACCTGCACACCGCGCAGATCCAGGGGTTCTTCGACGGTCCGGTTGACCACCTGTTCGCGCTGCCGATCCTGGCCGGATATCTGGAGAGCAAGCTCAACGTCCGCAACGTGACCGTGGTCGCGCCGGACGCGGGCCGGGTCCGGGTCTGCGAGCGCTGGACCGACCGGCTCGGCACGCCGCTCGCCATCATCCACAAGCGACGCGACCCCGATGTGGCCAACCAGGTCAAGGTCTTCGAGGTGGTCGGTCACGTCAAGGGCCGGACCTGCATCCTGGTGGACGACATGATCGACACCGGCG
>JBOHDW010000353.1:0-3961 GCA_050700795.1 Nocardioidaceae bacterium
AATCTCATCGTCGACGGCTACGACTTCGCGCCGTCGTTCTCGATCTGGACCACGATCGAGGAGTGCCTGAACCCGCCGGTCATCTGGGAGAAGGCGCGCGAGAAGGTGGACGGCGGCTGGTACACCACGGAGCCGTTCAGCGAGCCGGAGGTGTTCGACTTCCCTGAGGGGATCGGCCCGGTCGAGTGCGTCAACGTGGAGCACGAGGAAGTCCTGCTGATGCCTCGTTGGGTGGACTGCAAGCGCGCGACGTTCAAGTACGGCCTCGGCGACGAGTTCATCGACGTCCTCAAGGCCCTGCACAAGCTCGGCCTCGACAAGACCGAGAAGGTCTCGGTCGGTGGGGTCTCGGTGTCGCCCCGCGATGTCGTCGCGGCCGGTCTGCCGGACCCGGCGAGTCTCGGCCCGAAAATGGTCGGCAAGACCTGCGCCGGGCTATGGGTGACCGGCACGGGCAAGGACGGAAACCCCAGGTCGACCTACCTCTATCACGTGGTCGACAACGAGGAGGTGATGGCCGAGTACGGCCACCAGTGCGTGGTGTGGCAGACCGCGATCAACCCGGCCGTGGCGCTCGAGCTGCTCGCCAACGGGTCGTGGTCGGGTCGCGGCATCCTCGGGCCGGAGGCCTTCCCGCCGAAACCGTTCCTCGACCTGTTGACCGGGTACGGCTCGCCCTGGGGTCAGCGGGAGCTGAGCGTCTGACCGACCACGACCGTGGCGCTCGCCTTGCGGGACCGCGCGATGGTGGCCGTCAGCCCGACGGCGGAGAACGCCGCGGTGGCGGCCGGAGCCTGGTGCTCGGCGATCTCGAGGAGCAGCCGACCACCCGGCCGCAGCCACTCCGGAGCGGCCCGCGCGATCCGCCGGAGCACGTCCAGTCCGTCGCCGCCACCGTCCAGTGCCATCGCCGGCTCGTGCTCGCGTGCCTCCCGCGGCATCAGCCCCAGCTCCCCGGTGGGGACGTACGGCGGCACCGCGACTGCGACGTCGATGCGGCCCCGGAGCCGGTGCGGCAACGGCTCGAACAGATCCCCCTCATAGACCCGGTCGGCTGTCACGTTGAGGCGGGCGCACTGCACCGCGGCCGGATCGATGTCGACGGCGTACAGCTCCACGGTTCCGACCGCCTCGCGCACAGCGACGCCGACCGCCCCCGAGCCGCAGCACAGGTCGACCACGACGGCCGGCGGCTCGACCCCCTTGGCCGCGGTCGCCGCCTCCCGCACCAGGAAGCGGGAGCGTCGCCGCGGCACGAACACCCCCGGGGCGAGCCGGATGCGCAACCCGCAGAACTCCGCCCAGCCGAGGAGCTGCTCCAGGGGGAGCCCCCACGCGCGCCGCTCCACGAGGGAGTCCAGCTCCGCCGGGGTGGTCGCGGCCGCTTCGAGCAGCCGGGCCTCCTCCTCGGCGAAGACGCAGCCGGCCGCCCGCAGCCGGTCGACCACCGTGGGCGGGTCGGTCACGCGGTGGCGGCGAACGCCTCGGCAAGCACTCCGAACGCCTCGTCGAGCAGCTCGTCGGGCATCGCCATCGGCGGCAGGAAGCGCAGCACGTTGCCGTAGGTGCCGCAGGTCAGAGTCACCACGCCGTGCTCGTGGCAGTACCTCGAGATCGAGCCGGCACGGACAGGCTCAGGGGTGTGCCCGTCCGTGCCGACAATCTCAACCGCCATCATGGCCCCCCGGCCCCTGACGTCACCCACAGCGGAGTCGTTTTCCGCGATGGCGGTGAGCTTGGTGTGCATGATCGCGCCGAGCTCGCGGGCCCGACCACACAGGTCGTGCTTCTGCATGGCCTCCATCGAGCCGAGCGCGGCCGCGCAGGCAACCGGGTTGCCGCCGTACGTGCCGCCGAGACCTCCGGCGTGGACCGCGTCCATGATCTCCGCACGCCCGGTGACCGCCGCCAACGGCAGCCCTCCGGCGATCCCCTTGGCGGTGGTGATCAGGTCGGGGACCACGCCCTCGTGGTCGCAGGCGAACCAGTCACCGGTGCGGCAGAAGCCGGTCTGGATCTCGTCGGCGACGAAGACGATGCCGTTCTCCGCACACCAGGCGCTCAGCCGGGGCAGGAAGCCACGCTCGGGTACGACGAAGCCGCCCTCACCGAGGATCGGCTCGATCACCAGGCAGGCGAGGTTCTTCGCACCCACCTGCTTCTCGAACAGGTCGATGGCCCGGTCGGCCGCCTCCGCGCCGCCGATCGGGGTCGGCTCGCGGAACGGGTACGACATCGGCGCGCGGTAGACCTCGGCCGCGAACGGCCCGAACCCCTGCTTGTAGGGCATGTTCTTGGCGGTCATTGCCATCGTCAGGTTGGTGCGCCCGTGGTACGCGTGGTCGAAGACGGCCACCGCGCTGCGTCCGGTGTAGGCGCGGGCGATCTTGACCGCGTTCTCGATCGCCTCCGCGCCGCTGTTGAGCAGCGCCGACTTCTTCGGGTGCTCACCGGGGGTGAGCTCGCTGAGCCTCTCCGCGACGTCGACGTACCCGTCGTACGGCGTGACCATGAAGCAGGTGTGGGTGAAGGCCTGCACCTGCTCGACGACCCGCTCGACCACCTCGGGAGCGGAGTTCCCGACACCGGTGACCGCGATCCCGGATGCGAGGTCGATCAGCGAGTTGCCGTCGGCGTCGAGGAGTACGCCGCCCCCGGCCGCCTCGATGAAGATCGGCAGGGTGGTGCTCACCCCGGCGGCGACGTGGTCCTGGCGGCGGGCGAACTTCGCGCGGGAGCGAGGGCCGGGGATCTCGGTGACCAGGCGGCGCTCCTGGGGAAGGTCGGGGCCACCCGGCCCGGAGGCCGGGCTGGTGCGGGGGGTCATGCAGGCCAGCGTAGGACCGCCCCGACCCGATTGCTACGGATCAAACGGTGAAATCGCGAGGGTTTCCACAAGATGGGCCGCCGGACGCCGATCGAGGCACTGATTCCGTTGGACACCCCTCGGATCGGGCAGGATGGAGGCGTGACCGTCAGCCACCCGGGCCCGCGTCGCGTGGTGGTCCTCGGCAGCACCGGCTCCGTCGGCACCCAGGCGCTGGACCTCGTCCGGCGCAACCCCGACCGCTTCCGGGTGGTCGGATTGACCGCGGGTGGCGGCCGCCGCGAGCTCTTCGACGAGCAGCGTGCCGAGTTCGCGCCGGGCTTCGCCGAGCTCGGCGAGGACGCCTCGTGCGCGGCCGCCGGGCTCGAGGCGGACGTGGTGCTCAACGCGATCACCGGCGCGGTCGGGCTGCGACCCACCCTGGCGACGCTCGACGCCGGCACCACGCTCGCGCTGGCCAACAAGGAGTCGCTGATCATCGGCGGTCCGTTGGTCACCGCCCGGGCCGCCCAGGGTCAGATCGTTCCGGTCGACTCCGAGCACAGCGCCCTGGCGCAGTGCCTGCGCGCGGGTCGCGCCACCGAGGTACGCCGCCTCGTGCTCACCGCGAGTGGCGGCCCCTTTCGCGGCCGGTCGAGAGAGGAGCTGCGGGGCGTCACGCCCGAGCAGGCGCTCGCCCATCCCACCTGGGACATGGGCCCGTTCGTCACGGTCAACTCCGCCACGCTGGTGAACAAGGGGCTGGAGGTGATCGAGGCGCACCTGCTCTTCGACATCCCGTTCGACCGGATCGAGGTGGTGGTGCACCCGACCTCCGTCGTGCACTCGATGGTGGAGTTCTACGACGGCTCGACGCTGGCCCAGGCCTCCCCGCCCTCGATGCTGATCCCGATCTCCCTCGGCCTCGGGTGGCCCGACCGGGTCGCGGACGCCGCCCCGGCGGTCGACTGGTCCACCGCCCAGACGTGGCGGTTCTTCCCCCTCGACGACGACGCCTTTCCCGCCGTACGGCTGGCCCGCGAGGCGGGGGAGCGAGGCGGAACGGCGCCCGCCGTCTACAACGCCGCCAACGAGGTCTGCGTGCGGGCGTTCCTCGACCGGGAGCTGCCGTTCGACCGGATCGTGCCCACCATT
>JBOHDW010000354.1:0-3900 GCA_050700795.1 Nocardioidaceae bacterium
CCGGGCGGCCACGACCTGGACTGGTACTGCTCGGGCAACACCGAGGCACACGTCGGGCGCGACCCGGTCTACCTGAGCAATGCGCCCGAGCTAGTCGCGATGATGGGCCGCCAGGGGTACGACGAGCTGGTCAAGCACTGCGAGGCGCACCTGGCCTCCCGGTCCGCGCTGGCCGTCCACCCCGCGGACCCGGCCTGACCGCAACGCCCAACCCCGCCCAACCCCGTCGACCCGGCCCGGCCTTTGCCGGGCTCCAGCCTCCAGCCTGTTGCGGTTTGGTCCCCAACCGCACGGAATCGTGCGTGCGGCATGCCGTTTATGACCATTCGGCGACCCTTGCGGAGGGGTTCACGACCGGCTCATGGCTCGGGCCAGGCCACCGACGCCGCCGCTCGAGCCGGCTCGACGGGTCTGCACGGGGTCGGGTTCGAAGGCAGCAAGGAAGAGGAGTACGGCGGTGGGTCCGGCCACCGCCCCCGTCCAGTTTGGGCTGGTTGGTTGCTGTGGAACGGTACGGCTGCCCGGGGCCGGGTTTCGCTGCCGTACCGTTCCGCAGCTGGTCACCCGGCCCGGTTCGGTCCGGGACCTGCCTGCGCAACCAAGCACAGCCCCCGTTACGCAGCCCAAAACCCCGGATCAGCGTGCGCAACCAAGCACAGCCCCCGTTACGCAGCCCAAAACCCCGGACCTGCCTGCGCAACCAAGCACAGCCCCCGTTACGCAAGCGAAGCCGCCGGCGAGGGCGGCCGGCGAAGACGGAGAACCGGACGGCGGCGCCGAACCAGCCCAGCGAAGAGCCCCCCGCATCCTTCCTTGCTGCTTTTCACCCCCGGCCCCGCCGGACCCAACCTGGGAAGCCCCGGCCCGGCACGAGGTTGGGTCCGCGAGCCCCGCCCAGTCAGGTGGCGAGCTTGTGCGCGATCGAGTCGGGCATCGGCTCGTAGCGCGCGAACGACCGCGTGAAGGATGCGGACCCGTGCGCGAACGCGCGCAGGTCAACGGCGTAGCGGACGATCTCGATCTGCGGCACCTCGGCCCTGATGACGGTGCGGTCCGCGCCGACCGGCTCACTGCCGAGGACCCGCCCCCGCCGGCTCGAGAGATCGCTCATCACGGTCCCGACCAGGTCGTCCGGCACCAGGACGGCGATCTCGTCGACCGGCTCCAGCAGCGACGTACGGGCGGCCGTGGCGGCCTCGCGCAACGCCAAGGCTCCCGCCGTCTGGAAGGCCATGTCGGAGGAGTCGACGCTGTGCGCCTTCCCGTCGGTGAGGGTGACCCGGATGTCGACCAGCGGATAGCCGGCGACCACGCCCTTGTCCATCTGCGTGCGCACGCCCTTCTCGACGCTGGGGATGAACTGGCGCGGCACCGAGCCGCCGACGACCTTGTCGACGAACTCGAACCCGGAGCCCTGCGGCAACGGCTCGACCTCGATGTCGCACACGGCGTACTGCCCGTGCCCTCCCGACTGCTTGACGTGCCGTCCGTGCCCCTTCCCGGTGCTCGCGAACGTCTCGCGCAGTGGCACCCGGAGCTCGGCGGTGTCGACCGCCGCGCCGTGCCGGTTCTCGAGCCGATCGAGTACGACGTCCGCATGCGCCTCCCCCATGCACCACAGCACGATCTGATGGGTCTCCGGGTTGTGCTCGACGCGCAGGGTCGGGTCCTCGGCCGCGACGCGCTGGAGCCCCGAGCCGAGCTTGTCCTCATCGGCCTTCGCCCGCGCCTCGATCGCCAGCGGAAGGAGCGGCTCGGGCATGGACCAGGGCCGGAGCACCAGCGGCGTCTCCTTGTCCGACAGGGTGTCCCCGGTCTCGGCGCGGCTCAGCCTCCCGATCGCGCAGATGTCCCCCGCGATGACCTCGGTCGCCTGACGTTGCGCCTTGCCCAACGGGACCGAGAGCGCGCCGATGCGCTCGTCCTCGTCGTGGTCCTCGTGCCCTCCGTGCGCGACGTCCTCCCCGAAGAAGGAGGTGAAGTGCCCGGACACGTGGACTGTGGCATCGGGCCGGATCGTTCCGGAGAAGACCCGGACCAGGCTGACCCGGCCGACGTACGGGTCGGTGGTCGTCTTGACCACCTCCGCGACGAGTGGGCCGTTCGGATCGCAGACCAGCGCCGACCCCGCCTTGCCCTCGGGGGTGAAGACCTCCGGCATGGGGTGCTCGAGGGGGGACGGGAACCCGGCGACGACCAGGTCCAGCAGCTCGGTCGCACCGACACCTGTCGAAGTCTCGACGGGGACGACCGGGTGGAACGAGCCCCGTGACACGGCGCGCTCCAAGTCCTCGACCAGCAGCTTCGCGTCGATCTCCTCACCGCCGAGGTAGCGCTCCATCAGCGTCTCATCCTCGGACTCCTCGATGACCGCCTCGATGAGGGCGCCGCGCTGGTCGTCGTGGGTGTGGTCGCCGCTGATCAGCCCGACGAGCCGGCCCTCCTCGCGCAGGTAGACCGGGACGACCCGCTCGCCGAACGCCGTCTGCGCCTGCGCGACGACCCCTTCGTAGTTGGCTCTCGCGTGGTCCAGCTTGGTGATCACCACGACACGGGGCATCGACACCTCGGCGCACTCGCGCCACAACGCCTTGGTGGGCTCATCGACGCCCTCGTTCGCGGCGATCACGAACATCGCGCAGTCCGCCGCGCGCAGGCCGGCGCGCAGCTCGCCCACGAAGTCGGCGTACCCGGGGGCGTCGAGAAGGTTCACCTTGACGCCGTCGTGGAGCAGCGGGGCCAGGGAGAGCCCCGTGGACCGCTGCTGGCGGTGCTCCGCGTCGTCGTAGTCGCTGACGGTGGTCCCCTCGACGATCGTTCCGGGCCTGTTCAGCACACCGGCCGAGACCAAGAGGGTCTCGACCAGTGTCGTCTTTCCCGATCCGGCGGGTCCGACCAGGACCACGTTGCGAATCGCCTCAGCCCGGTCCGCGACCGGGGCCCCCTCCTTGCCGACGGGAGCTGCTGTCTGCTTGCCTGCCACGGGCTCGCCTCCTCCGGGGTGAGACCTTCACTGTTCACCCGAGCGGCGCCCGGCACAAGGCTTGTCGCAACCCGACCCCGCCGTCACGGCAGGGTCCGGCAACGGTGACAATGCTCCGTATGCGTCTGGACCACCTCTCGTACGCCGCCGAGCCCGTGGGCCTGGAAGCGACCGCCCAGAGAATCGGCGGACTGCTCGGGGAGGAGTTCCGCGACGGGGGGCTGCACCCGCGGTTCGGCACCCGCAACATGGTGCTGCCACTGACTGGCGGTCACTACCTCGAGCTGGTCGAGGTGCTCGACCATCCCGCGTCCGACAAAGCGCCCTTCGGACAGGCGGTTCGCGCCCGTTCGGAGCTGGGCGGCGGGTGGCTCGGGTGGGTCATCGCGGTCGACGACATCACCAAGCTCGAGAAGCGGCTCGGCCGTCAGTCGGTGCCCGGCAACCGGCACCGACCCGACGGCCACGAGCTCACCTGGCGGCAGCTCGGGGTCAAGGGGCTCCAGAGCGACCCCCAGCTGCCCTTCTTCATCCAGTGGGAGTCACTCGCCTCCGAGCACCCCAGCAGCGGAGCTTCCGGAACCCTCACGCTCGACACCATCGAGATAGCCGGCGACCCTCATCGGGTCGATGAGTGGCTCGGGAACACCGTCGAGACACCGCTGGACGACGTCAACGTCGAGTGGGTGGCTCCGCACGGAACGCCGGGTGTGGTCGCGGCGCAGTTCCGGACCCGCCAAGGCCTGGTGCGCATCTGACCCGGTCACCGGGGCCGTCTCCCGAGGCGCGGCCCAGCCCGAACATCTGGTACTCACCACAGACCTACGAGATCGAGAACCGGGCCGCGGATCCGGACGGCGGCCTTGGCGACGCCCTCCATGCGCTCTTCGACTGGTCCGGGCGCGACGTGCTCGACG
>JBOHDW010000355.1:0-3502 GCA_050700795.1 Nocardioidaceae bacterium
GGCCGGCACGGTCTGTAGGTACACGACACCGGCGGAGCCGGACGCTTGCGCCGTCGGCGCCATCGCTGCCACTACCAGCAGCGTGGCCGCACAACTCAGGGCGCCACGCATCCGCGCGGGCCGTGAGTGCCGGGGTCTCATGGTCGCGCCCCCTCGGTCCGCCGGGGCCGTTCAGCTTGGATCACCCAGGCCACGAATCCCAACCCGATCAGCAGGGCGAGGAGGTAGCCGGCGTACAGCACGAGGGTGTTCGGCTGGTGCACCGGCGGCCGGGTGGCCGGTACGTCAATGAGGGCCGGCGATCGTGGGGGTGCGCTGAACGAGAACGCGGGGAGCAGGCTGGCGGCCGTCCGGTCTCCGCTCGTCAGCGGAGGCAGGTTCCAGTTGTGCTCGATCAGCCCCAGTATGGCGGCACTGTCGTAGGCCGTGTGGTCGACCGTGCCTGGTTGTGCGTAGGGGCTGAGCAGGACGGTCGGGACCCGCAGGCCCGTCCGGGCTCCGTCGAGCTGGCTGGGAGGGGCGTGGTCATACCACCCTCCGGGCGTGTCGTAGGTCAGGAAGAAGGCCGAGCTACGCCAGGCCGAGCTGGCGAGCAAGGCGTTGACGACGCTGCGCACGAGCCGTTGGTCGACAGCCGGGTCGTGGGGGGGCTGCTCCGTGTGCGTCGTACTGACCACGAACGAGACCGACGGCAGCCGGCCACGCGCGAGGTCGCTGTAGTACCGGCTCAGGTCGACGACGTGCGCTGAGAGCGACGGGTCCGTCCGGAAGCCCGAGGAGGCGAGCAGCGGCACGAGTGCGAGCTGGCCACCGCGGCGCTGCGAGCCTCTCGCGGTCGCAAGCGTCAGCGACGGCCGGTAGTTCTCGACGTAGATCCGCCAGGAGACGCCGGCGGCCTGCAGCCGGTCGAAGATCATTGTGATGCCGGCCCAACCCCGGCCCGGGACCTCGGCCACGTCGCCAGGGGCCCGGGCGGCGACCGCGAAGAGGCGGTTGGCGACGCCACCACCGGGGACGGCGGCGAACCAGTGGTCAAACACGACGCCATGGTCGACGACGCCGTTCAGCACCGGCAGGGTGCCGGGACGGTAGTAGCCCATCGCGGTTCGTCCGTCGGACGTTGACTGCGTGCCGGCGGTTGCCAGCAGCGTGGCATGGGGGGACCCGGAGATGGGATGGGGCCGGAAGCAGGGCGTCGCGGACCCATGACTGACCGGGCGACAGATACCGCTCGGGAGGCCGTCGACCCCGGCACGCGTGCCGAGATAGTTGTCGAAGCTGTGGCCGTCCTGGGTCATCACGACCAGATGGTGTACAGGGGTGGTCGGTGCCTGCCGCGCGGTGATGGATGCTGACTCGCCCGGCCGGCCCGGAGACGCCGAGGCGGGGGTGAGGACGCTGACGGCGCAGAGGACCGCCGTGCCGGCGGCAATCCTGGCGAGAAGCGACCCTCGGGTCCTCACGGGGACACCTCGTAGATCACGATGAGGGGCGTCCCGTGGGGGCCCCTCTGAACGTCGACGGCAACGCCGTGGAACCGGCGGACCAGTTGCAGCGTGCGGCTGGCGAAGTGGCGGGACCGTCGCGCCGAGTAGATGTCCCAGACGATGTACTGGTAGACACCGCGCCGCAGCGCGAGGTCTGCGTTGCGGATCGCATGGTAGGAGGGGTTGCGGTGCAGTGGGTTGGGGCTGACCGACAGACCGTCTGCGCGTCGCCCGCCGTAGAACTGGATCAAGTTGGCCATGGACGGGCCGATGGTCATGAACTGGGCCCCTGCGGGGGCATGAGCCGCCACCCACCGGCCCGCCTCCCGCCCGCCTGGTGTCCCGCCTGCGGCCGCGATTCCCGACGTCGTCGGGGTGACGATCCCCGCGATGGCGGGGACCGCCAGGCTGACCACGCATCCGATTGCCACCACGATGGCCGCGGCCGCTCTGACTCGTCGGGGGGTGCCCAGGCGGATGATCGCCACCGCGGCAAGGATGGCGACCGGCGGCGCTAGCGGCATCAGGTACGAGAAGCCCTTCACCGGCCACACCTCGAAGTAGCAGAGGGGTACCGCGATCCACGACAGCAGCAGGGTCTCGCGCCAACTCAGCCGCTTCGCGAACAGGAGCAGTCCGATCCCGGCGACCCCCAGCAGCACGAACCCCATCGACGCTCCGACGCTGGCGAAGTAGAAGCCGAAGCCATGATTGGGTCTGCGCGAGAGCTGCCAGATCAGGTACGACGCGCCCCCATGGCCCCCACCGGCCACCGCGGTGAGGATCGGGTAGACGAGGACCAGGCCGAGTGCGAGTATCGTCCCCGCGAGCGGGTGCCGGATCGGCCGCCACAGTTTGTTGGTCAACGCGAGGAACGTGAACGCGGAAGCGAGCACGATGATCCCGGGCTCCTTGCACAGCGCCCCGAGGCCGATACACGCCCCGGCCGCGAGAAGCCAGCGCCCGTTGCGCCTCCGGGCCGCAATGGCCAAACAAGTCAATGCCGCCGTCGCGAAGAAGGTCATCGGGCCGTCCAAGATGATCTGCCGGCTGACGATCACCCGGTAGGGCATCACCGCGAGCAGCACAGCCGCGAGGGCGCCGACGCGAGCGTTGAACAGCACCCTGCCCAGCGGGTACATCAGTGCGATCATGCCCACTCCGAACGCTGCCGCGACGTAGCGCCCAGGAACATCGGGCACACCGGAGCGGTACAGCGGGGAGATCAGCACCTGGAAGAGCAGGGGGTGCGCGCGGACGACAGGGAACAGCGAGGTGAAGTGCGGGTTCCCGGCCAGGGAGGCCGACTGCGCCGCATAGACGGCCTCGTCGCTGTTGAGACCGACCGCGCCGAGATGGACGAAACCGAGAACCGCGCCCGAGACCAACGCGCTCACGAACAGCACCGTACTGATCGGGTCCTCGAAGGTGGGAAGGCGCCAATTTGTGGGTGCGATTGACCGTGCTATCGAGGGTCTTGGCCCGGCTCGTTTGTCGACGAGCCGGGTCAGCACGCTTGTGCCCGCGGGGTCACGGTGCGCCGAGCCGGGTGGTGCCGAAGGCCGCGTCGTCGAAGACCACGTCATAGGTGCGACCGGTCTGGGTGTCGCCAACCTGGATGGCTCCTACCGAAGCAGACCCCACATCCACCGAGGTGCTCGAGAGTGCTGCCACGAGGGTGCCGTCGAGCCAGACCTGCAAGATCCCGGTCGTCGTTCCCTGCGTCGCATCGGCCGAGAGGCGTACCTGAACGGAGTGCCAGCCCGAACCGAACACGACAGAACTGACCGTGTTCTTCCCGGTGGTGTCGTTGTGGACACCGAGCTTTCCCTTGGTGTTGACGTAGACGTAGCACAAGGAGTTCCCGGCGGCGTCGCGCAGTCGGAGCAGGTTGACCTGCGAGGCCTGCGAGACGACGTCGGCGTACACCTCGGCGTAGGCGTCGGGGTACGTCGAGGGCAGGGTCTTCTTTGCGAAGGTGGCGCCGTTGGTGGTGTTGCCTTCGGCGGCGTAGC